>CAYRXH010000009.1:0-49426 GCA_964428185.1 uncultured Bacteroidales bacterium | reverse complement strand
TTGATGCTCCCATTGAAGGACTTGACAATATTCCGGTGCAGTATTACGGAAATAACATCACTCAAGGTATTCCTTGTCATATATTTTATATTTCAGGAGCTGTTTCCAGAGTCATTATCCCTCAGTATAATATCTGGGGAGAGATGGGCTTTTCACAACGTACATTGAACTCCTCATTTAAAAAATTCAAAGGAAAATATGTGCATTTTGGAGTTAAATGGGGAATGGGATCTGACAGGAAGGGGCTGTAATCTAATGAATATTCTATTTCGTCAGTTTTCTTATGGAAGAAGCCTGACACCGCGAACACCTGCTATTTTTAATGGTTCTCCCCTGGCTTTGTTACGTATTCCTCTGGCTTCCCAAATACTGAACTCATTTCCGCAATCGCACTGAAAAACCCAAAGCATTGATTCGGATTTCATTTTTTCGAACTTTTCATTGGATACAAAGAATTTGAAGAATTTTTGAGTGGAGCTGATTTCCATGGTTGAAAAATATTTATGATTTCCTGTGAAAAAAAATTTGCTTCAATAATTGAGGAAAAAATTAATATTTTTTTGTTAGTCAACAATTTTATGATTGGGTGAAATATTTTATGGGAATAGACCTAAGTTTTTCAAATTTCAAAACAAGTCAATTACAAAAAAAAACATTAGATTTGTGAAGTTTTTTGCGGTGATGAAATAAAAAAATAAATTTAGAGTTATTGCACCATTGAATAAGCGATGAAATTAAAAAGTATTATTTTCAGTAAGAAGTTTTTAAAGCATTTTTTTCTTGCTATCGGAGTATTTATTGTATTTGTTCTTCTGGTACTGTTGTTTCTTAGATTTTATACAAGACACGGAAAAAATTATTTGGTTAAGGATTATACAGGTCTCAACTACAATGAAATCATCAATGATTCTTCCAATGATGTGTTTGAGTTTGTGATTATAGACTCCATTTATGATAATGAGAAGCAGGGTGGAGATGTAGTTTCTCAAGCACCTTTACCTGATAGCAAAGTGAAGAAAGGCAGAAAAATTTACCTTACAATTGTAGCTTCACAGCCTGAAATGATTGCTTGTCCGAATCTTCAGGATTTAACTGTAAGGCAGGCAACAACTGTCCTTGAAACATACGGAGTTAAAGTTGGCAGAATTGAGTTTGTTCCTGATATCGGCAATACTGTGATCAGGTGGAAGCAGATGGGAAAAACTGTTTCTCCGGGTGACAAATTGGTGAAGGGGAGCAAGGTGGACTTAGTTGTTGGCAGTGGTGAAGGTCAGGGTAATACATATTTGCCTGATCTGATCGGAAGAACGCGTGATGAAGCAAGAAGCATTATTAATGGTGCGGGACTGAATATCGGATCAGAGTTTTTCCTGAATAAAAATGATACAGTATCTGTTAGAGTTGTCAAACAATATCCTGCCTATTCCGACGATTATGAGATTTCACTCGGTTCGGTGATAGATTTGTGGTATGAATAACAAATTATGAACATGACTTTGAAAAGAACTTTTTTTATCCCTTTATGTTTGTTGCTTTTTCAAACAGCACAATCGCAGGAAGTGATTACCGGAATGTCGGAAAATCCTTCATTACGTTTGTATCAGGATGTCCATGGTATCCCTGATGACAGATCAGATAAGGCCACTGCTGTTAAAATGCCTTTTCTGGATGATTTTTCACACAATCTTGTGTATCCCGATTCATTGCTATGGGAGGATATTTTTGTGTTTGTCAATGATGGTTTCGGGAAGGAAACTCCAACATCAGGATGTGCAACATTTGATGTTTATAATCAATTTGGACATGTCTATGACGGAGCATCCACATTTCCATTCATCGCAGATTATCTGACTTCCCATCCAATACGCCTTGATTCGGTCTTTACCGGTACCCCGCATATTGCAACACCTGCTGATTCTGTGTATCTGAGTTTTTTCTTTCAGCCACAGGGATATGGTGAAAAACCTGATCCTGAAGATTCTCTAATGCTTCAGTTTTATAATCCTGTTGTTGACGAGTGGAATACAGTTTGGTCATTTCGGGGAATGTCTCTACAGGATTTTGTTGATTCAATGGGAGTCAGTTTCAAACAGGTAATGATTCCTGTAACTGATCCTGATTATTTCAGCAATCTTTTCAGATTCAGATTTTTCAATTATGCAAGCATTGCCAACAATGATTTTCCCACTTGGGCAGGGAATGTTGACCACTGGAATATTGATTATGTGTATCTCAATTCGGGAAGAAGCATATCGGATACGCTCCCAGTTGATCTTGCCTTTAATCAGAGGATACATAGCCTCCTGAAAGATTATCATTCAATGCCATGGAGTCATTTTCTAGTGAACTCATCCTCAAATATGGTGGCTTCTGTGGCAATTCCCTATACCAATTATTCCCCGACTTTGCTGAATTTGACTGAAAGACTTATTATAACTGATCTTTCTGGAACAACCTCAGGATATAACAGCGGTATCAGTGCATCAAATCTGGATGCTTTTACTGATACGGTTTTTTACCGGATGCCTTTTCCATATACCTTCAGTTCTCTTGTCACCGATTATGCTGATTTTTTGGTTAAGTTTTGCATAAATTCGGCAACGATTCAGGATATGGAACGCAGGAATGATACTGTTGCATTTTATCAGAGGTTCTACAATTATTTCCGCTATGATGACGGATCGCCTGAAGCAGGATACGCTCTGGTGGGAGCCAATGCCCAACTTGCCTATCAGTTCACACTGAGCCATGCCGATACTCTCAGAGCAGTTTCATTACAATTTAACAGGGTGCATAATGATGTGAATGAAGATTTGTATTTCAATCTCCGTGTGTGGGATGATCAGTCAGGGAAACCAGGAAATCTGATCTACGAACAACAGGGACTCAGACCAATCATGGCCGATATGTATCAGTTTCATAATTATGTGCTTGATCAGCCTCTGCCTGTTAGTGGAACCATCTATGTGGGATGGAAACAACAGGATTCCGAAGCCTTGAATATAGGGTACGACAAAAACACCAATCGCCAGTTAAAGGTTTTTTACAATACTGATGGTCAGTGGTATGGATCAATCTATGAAGGTGATCTGATGATGCGTATTATTGTGGGTGATTCAGCCCAGCCTTATGTTTCAGTGAACAGTGCTGTTAATAATCCCGATTGGAATATTGTACCCAATCCCACTATTGCTTCTGAAGGTTTTATAATTCAGGGACTTGCCACTGGTGAATATAAAGTTAGAATATATACACCTGAAGGCAAGCTTGTATATCAGGAAAATTATGTGGGAGAAAAAACCAGATTTTTCCTGAACCCGGGAATTTATTTCCTCAACCTGACAGATTCAGGTGGGAATTCATCAACCAGAAAACTTATCATATTGCAATGACCGGATCTGATCTGTATGACGAACTTCAGGCTGAAGAACAACCTGAACTATATGAGCATTTCAGAATAAAGGTTGATAAAGGTCAAGGGATGCTCAGAATTGATAAATTCCTGAGTATGCGTCTTGAAGGCATAAGCCGCAATAAAATTCAGGCTGCTGCTGCTGCAGGATGCATTCATGTGAACGATCAGCTTGTCAAATCAAATTACAGGGTTAAGGGGAATGATCTGATTACAATATTGCTTCCGCAACCGGTACGTGAACTGGAGATATTACCAGAGAACATCCCTCTTGATGTGGTTTATGAGGACCCGCATCTTATTCTGATCAATAAAAAGCCCGGTATGGTTGTCCACCCTGGTTACGGAAATTACACCGGAACACTCCAGAATGCATTGTTGTTTCATTTTCAGAGAAACAAAGAGAGTGGTGCCTTTCCGTTTCTGGTTCATCGAATTGATAAAGACACTAGTGGACTGATCGTGGTGGCAAAAAATGAAACTGCACAAACAAAGCTGGGCAAACAGTTTTTCGATCATTCCATTGTTCGAAGGTATTATGCGCTGGTGTGGGGAGATTTTTCAGAAGACACAGGAACAATAACCGGAAATCTGGCCCGCAGCCCTTTCAACAGGAAAATAGTGACTGTTTTTCCCGACGGAGAAATCGGCAAGCATGCAGTTTCTCATTACAGTGTTATTGAACGTTTCCGATATGTCACATTTGTTGAATGCAGACTCGAAACCGGACGAACTCATCAAATCAGGGCACATTTCAGATATATCGGACATCCGTTGTTTGCTGATGAACTCTATGGTGGTGATAAAATCCTGAAAGGAACAACATTTTCCAAATACAAACAATTTGTAGCCAATTGCTTCAAAGAGCTGAACAGACAGGCACTTCATGCGTTCAAACTTGGGTTTATACATCCTGAAACCGGCCTGTCAATAGAGTTTGAAGTACCATTGCCTGAGGATATGAGCAAAGTCCTGAAAAAATGGAGAAGCTATACTTTCAATGACCCAGTGGCATAGAAACAATAACCATTTTCCTGTGTGTTTTCTGACTAAATATTCAATGATTTGATCCGAATTGAGGTATATTCTTTTATTTTTCGTGAAAAACACTTAGGTTTGCAAAAAAAATAATAAAAACAGAAATTATATGAAAAAATTAAGTCTTACTTTATTATTTGTTGCAATGATTGCCGGAACTTCGGTTTTTGCCTGCACCAATTTTCTCATTACCAAAGGAGCATCGGCAGATGGCTCAACAATGATCAGTTATGCAGCTGATTCCCACGTGCTTTACGGAGAGTTGTATTACTGGCCTGCCTCCACATGGGAAGAAGGAACAATGCTTGATATTTATGAATGGGATACAGGAAAATATCTTGGAAAAATCAAACAGGCTCGTCAAACCTATAATGTTGTGGGCAACATGAATGAGTTTCAGCTTGCAATCGGAGAAACTACATTTGGCGGACGCTCCGAGCTTGGCTCTCAATCGGGAGCAATAATGGATTATGGAAGTCTGATGTATATTGCTCTGCAGCGCTCAAAAACTGCCCGCGAAGCCATTATGGTTATTGCTCAGTTAATGGAGGAATATGGTTATTATAGTACAGGTGAATCATTTTCAATAGCCGATAAAAAGGAAGTCTGGATTATGGAGCTTATTGGAAAGGGTGAAGGAGAGAAGGGAGCAGTTTGGGTTGCACTCAAAGTTCCTGACGGATATGTGTGTGCACATGCCAACCAGGCTCGTATTACCACATTCCCCCTGGCCAACGGTAAAACATCCATTACATCCCTTGAAATGAATAAAATTCATGATTCAAAAGTAGAATGCATTTATTCTCATGATGTTATTTCATTTGCGCGTAAGAAGGGATGGTATAGCGGTGAAGATAAAGATTTCAGCTTTTCAGACACTTATGCTCCTGTTGATTTTAGTGCAGCACGTTTCTGTGAAATGAGAGTTTGGGCTTTTTTCCGACGGATCAATTCTCAGATGGAACAATATAAGGATTATGCTTCAGGTCATAACCTGAAAAACAGAATGCCACTCTGGATCAAACCGGATGCAAAGATCAGTGTTCATGATGTGATGAACTATATGCGTGATTATTTGCAGGGAACAGAATTTGATATGTCAAAGGATGTGGGAGCAGGTCCTCATGGCTGCCCCTACAGATGGCGACCTCTTACATGGGAAGTTGACGGAAAAACATACTGCAATGAGCGTGCTACCGTAACCCAGCAAACAGGATTTTCGATTGTTACGCAGTCCCGTTCATGGCTCCCCGATGCTATAGGTGGAATTTTGTGGTTTGGAGTTGATGATGCCGGCAGTTGTGTTTATGCTCCTATGTACTCCTGTATTCAACGTGTTCCTGAATCTTTTGCTGTTGGCAACGGATCAATAATGGAATTCAGCTGGACTTCAGCATTTTGGATTTTCAATATGGTGTCAAATTTTGCATACCTGCGTTATGATCTTATTCATCCCGAAATTCATGCAAAACAGCAGGAAACTGAAAAAAAGTATATTCTCAACACCAAGGCTATTGATAAAGCAGCCTATGAACTCTTTAAAACAGATCCCAAAACTGCTATTGATTTTCTTACTGATTATTCCGTCAACACCGGAAATGCTCTTGTTGCCGATTGGAAAGCATTTTATGAGTATTTGTTTATGAAATATATGGATGGAAATGTGAAAAAAGTTGTACCTAGACAAGTTAATCCAGAAGTGAAACAACCCGGATATTCAGAAGAATGGAAAAGAAGAATAGCAACTGAAACAGGAGACAAACTCTTAGTTCCTGCAAAATAATTTTTTTATTCATACAAAATAAATCCTGAACATCTGTGTTACTTGCATATAGGTTCAGGATTTTTTTATCAATTTACCTACCCTGTGAGCAAAACAAGAGTGATAGTATCTGTCATTAATGACCTGGCTACAGATCAGCGGGTTAAGAAAGTTTGTGACACACTCTACGACAATGGTTTCGATATTTTACTGATAGGCAGAAAGCTAAAAAATAGTCTTCCTATTCATGACAGGCCATATAAAGTAATGAGAATGAAGCTTCTGTTTACAAAGGGGGCTTTGTTTTATATGTGCTTCAATGTAAGATTGTTTTTTGTGCTGCTTTTTGTGAAGGGCCACATTTTTCATTCCAATGATCTGGATACGCTGCTGGCTAACAGACTGGCTTCGCTGATTAGACGCAAACCTTTGGTGTATGACACCCATGAGTTGTTTACAGAAGTTCCCGAACTTATTCAAAGGCCTGCTGTCAGAAAAATATGGCTTAGAATTGAACGGTGGATTTTTCCAAGACTAAAGTATGTTTTTACTGTCAATCAGTCAATTGCTGAAATTTACAGTGAAAAATACGGGAAAGATGTGAAAGTGCTTCGGAATGTGCCACCTCTTTCACTTGAATATGAACAGGCCGACAGAAAGGCTTTTGGGCTGGATGAAAAGAAAAAGATAATCATTCTGCAGGGAGCAGGCATCAATATTGACAGGGGAGCAGAAGAACTGCTTGAAGCTATGAAACTAACCGAAGGAATTCAGCTTGTTATTGCAGGAAGCGGAGATGTTATAAATATGCTGAAACATGAATCTGAAAGCAGCCAGTTGCAGGGAAAAGTAATTTTTTTTGACAAAATGCCCCATGCTGAACTCATGAAATTAACCCGATGTGCAGACTGTGGACTGAGTCTTGATAAGGATACCAACCTGAATTACCGCTACAGTTTGCCCAATAAACTTTTTGACTATATCCACGTGGGCATTCCTGTTCTTGTGTCACGCCTTCCTGAAATTGAGAAAATTGTGATACAATATGGAATAGGAATTTTTATAGAAAGCCATGAACCTCAGGAAATTGCAAACAGAATTTATGAAATATTATGGAATTTTCCAGAGGGCCATTGGACAACTGCACTAAAAAGAGCGTCTAAAGAACTGTGCTGGGATAATGAAAAACAACAATTGATTAGTATTTATGAGCAAATCAAAGGATAAGCATTTACATATTGTATCATTTGACATCCCTGTTCCTGTGAATTATGGTGGGGTAATTGATGTTTATTACAAATTGAAATCCCTTCATGAATTGGGGATTAAATTACATCTTCATTGTTTTCAATATGGAGGCAGAAAAAAAGAGGCTAAACTTGAGCAAATCTGTGAAGCAGTTTATTATTACAAACGTAAGAGTATAGCCCAGTCACTTTCGGGCAACTTTCCCTATATTGTGAATTCAAGAAGGGATGATCAGCTTATCGATAGGCTTGTCTCTCAAAAATATCCGATTCTTTTTGAAGGCTTGCATTCATGTTATTATCTGAACAATCCCAGATTGCGATACAGAAAGAAAATTGTCAGGACTCACAATATTGAGCATGATTACTATTCCAATCTTGCAAAAACTGAGAAAAACTATCTCCGAAAATTATACTACCTCAATGAGGCTAAAGCCCTGCGTGATTTTGAGAAAAAGCTCAAGTATGCTGATGGTCTTGCAGTGATCTCCAAAAATGATTACAAATACTTTTCCCGGAAATATAAAAATGCATTCACCATCAGTGCCTTTCATCCCAATGAAAATGTTAACATTTTACCTGGTAAGGGAACATATGCACTTTATCACGGAAGTCTCGAAGTGAATGAAAATCATCATGCAGCAATGTATCTGGTAAAAGAAGTATTTAAAGGGGTCGCTCATAAGTTAATCATTGCAGGGAACAAGCCAAAACAGGAGTTGGTAAATGCTGTAGAGAAAAGCCCGAATGTAGAGATCAGGTCAGGATTATCTGAAGAACAAATTCAGGAACTGGTGCATGAGGCACATTTGAATATATTGCCCACTTTTCAGGTCACAGGGATAAAACTCAAACTCCTTCTTGCTTTGTATCAGGGAAGGCATTGCCTTGTCAACACTCCTATGGTCGTAAACACCGGATTGCAGGAATTGTGTCATCTGGCTGATGATACTGAGTCATTCAGAGAAAGCATCAATAGATTGTTTGAGGAGGAGATGAAGGCAGAAGAAATTGAACTCAGGAAGTCCATATTATTGAATAATGGATTTATGAATTCATGGAATGCAAGGGTATTGATGAAGAAGATTTTCGATTCCTAATACAAGTTTGAATATCAATGTGTTGATTGGATTATTCAAATATTAATCCAGAACAACATCAATTTTCCCATCTTTGAACTGATATGTTTTTGCGGGAAACCGTTCAATGAGACTGTAATTATGAGTGACCATAAGAATTGACATTCCGTCTTCATTCATTTTTTTAAGGATATTCATCACATCATGAGATGTTTCGGGATCGAGATTTCCTGTTGGTTCATCAGCAAGAATAATCTGAGGATTATTAATGAGAGCTCTGGCAATACAAACCCTTTGCTGTTCACCGCCTGATAACTGGTGTGGCATTGATACACCTTTGCCGCCAAGTTTCACTTTTTCGAGTAGTTCATCGCAACGCTCAAGCATTGCAACTTTATCTTTCCAGCCGGTTGCCTTCATGACAAACATAAGATTCTCGTTGATGCTTCTGTCAGTAAGCAATTGAAAGTCTTGAAATACCATGCCCAGTTGTCTTCTTAGCATTGGCACCCGAGATTGTTTAAGATGCATCAAGTCAAATCCTGCAACCTGCATTTTTCCGCCAGTGGGGATAATTTCTCCATACACAGTTTTCAGAAGGGTGCTTTTTCCGCTTCCGGTTTTTCCAATCATGTATGCCATTTCACCTCTTGACAGAGTGAATGAGATGTTTGACAGAATCAGATTGTTGTTTAGAATAACCGAAACATGTTCTGCATTGATAAGTGGTTGAACAGAAGTATGATCAGACATAATTCCTATGATTTGTTAATTTGATAAAGTGTTCCGGGTTTGGCAGTGAGAATAACCTTCTCAATGGTTTTCTGATATGAACTGAGATTCTCATTTTTCAGAATCTCATTGAGCCTGTCGGCTGGAAAGAAAACAAGCAGTCTCATATGCTTGTCACGAAGCTGGATATAAGTTCTAGACTTGTTTTGGGAAATACTGACAGTTGTAAGCAGATACATTGATTCCGGTCAATAAATTACGGAGTACAAACTTACAATTATTTTCTGAATGAGATTACACCATTCCGGCAAAACCCATAAAAGCGAGAGAAAGAATACCTGCAATGATCAATGCAATAGGAGCCCCTTTCATGTGTTTAGGAACGTCAATCAAATCGAGATGTTCCCTGATTCCTGCAAGCAAAATCAGTGCAAGTGTAAATCCGATGGCATTTGAAATGGCAAATACAATTCCTTCCAGCAAATTGTAATCTTTCTGAATAACAAGAATAGCAACACCAAGTACAGCACAGTTTGTGGTGATCAGGGGGAGAAAAATTCCTAGTGCCTGATACAGAGGAGGTGACACTTTCTTAAGAATGATTTCAACCATCTGAACAAGTGATGCAATGACAAGAATAAAAACAATGGTTTGCAGATATTTCAGGTCAAAAGGAATGAGAATATAGTGCATCAGAAGAAAAGTAAACAGAGTTGCAATGGTCATAACAAATAATACTGCACCTCCCATACCCACAGATGTGGAGATTTTCTTGGATACTCCCATAAAGGGACAAATCCCAAGAAACTGAGCAAAAACAATATTGTTGACAAATACTGCTGCAATAATAATTATGATGTATTCCATAAGAAAATATTTTATTATTTGTTATGATTTTTTTGTTGAATTCATGATTGCGATTAAATATCCCAATCCAAGAAATGCACCGGGGGCAAGAATAAAAACAAGCATTCCGTCAGTTCCCACCGGAAGGAGTTTGAATCCAAATATTGCACCACTTCCCATTAATTCTCTAACAGTGCCGAGGATAACCAGAGCAAATGCAAAACCCAGACCCATTCCAAAACCATCAATAAGAGACGAAAAAATACTATTTTTTGATGCAAAAGCTTCGGCACGACCTAGTACGACACAATTTACTACAATCAGAGGAATAAACAATCCCAATTGAGCATGTAGAGCAGGGAAATAGGCATTCATCACAAGATCAATAATAGTTACAAATGTTGCAATGATGACAATGAATATGGGAATGCGAGCCGACGAAGGTATAAAACTCTTTAAAGAAGAAATAAAAATATTTGACATTACCAGAACAAATGTTGTGGCAAGACCCATACCAAGACCGTTTATGGCTGAAGTGGTAACACCCAGT
The DNA here is from genome assembly GCA_964428185.1 of uncultured Bacteroidales bacterium. Classification (GTDB taxonomy): domain Bacteria; phylum Bacteroidota; class Bacteroidia; order Bacteroidales; family DTU049; genus CAYMAZ01. Next base: position 38,760 of record CAYRXH010000009.1, on the reverse strand, counting down.
GCAGGACACAAACCCAGAAGAAGAACAAGGATAGGATTTTCTTTAATAAAACCTTTTGTAAAATTTTTAAACTGATTCATTTCGACACCCCCTTAGTCTTTAATTTGTACAATTGTTTGATAGGCTCTGTCAATAGCATCACAAAAACCACGTGAACTGATTGTGGCTGCTGTAATAACATCAACATGGCCTCCATCTTTCTTAACCTGTAATCTGAAATTTGCCGGGTTTTTTCCCTTAAACTGAATGGGAAAATCTGATTTTGAAATATCCATTTTGTCACCAAGCCCCGGAGTTTCTTTATGTTCCAAAACAGCAGTATTATGAATTGTAAAATCAGGTAGGAAACCGACCATAATTTTAAACTGCCCTGAAAATCCGTTATTTGTAAAAGTTTCAACAGCAGTTCCAATAAATTCTCTGTCAGAACCATAAGCTTTATAGAGAACGAGTGAATCAGATCCCCCATCATAAGGCAAAATTGCAGATCGCTCTACATGATCAAACTCTGGCAGAACAACACTGATTGCTTCTTCAATTTTTTTCTGCTTTACCTGTTCAATAGCCCCTTTTGTTAAATTATAAACTGCTGCAAGTGCAACTGCTGCAATTCCGGAAACTATCAGAAGCGATAAAGCCATATTTGTTAATGTGTTGGGAGTTTTTTTTGCCATAATTATGCTCCTCCAAATCGTTTTGGTTTAAATGATTTATTAATGAGCGGAACAAATGCATTCATAATAAGAATTGCAAATGATACTCCTTCGGGATATGCTCCGAATACTCTGATAAGAATAGTTAAAAGGCCGCAACCAACTCCAAAGATAAGTTGACCTGATTTTGACATGGGTGAAGTTACCATATCTGTAGCCATAAATATTGCACCCAGCATCAATCCACCAGTGAGAAGATGAAACGCAGGATCAACATACATTTCAGGATCAATCATCCATAAGATCCCGGCAAACAGGGCAGCAGACCCAATAAAAGCCACCGGAATATGCCAAGTGATGATTCGCTTGAAGAGCATTATCAAACCACCGATGATCAATGCAATAGCTGAAATTTCACCCACTGAGCCTCCCATTTGTCCTGTTGCAAATTCAAGATAATTATTCAGATTGTTTTGTGCAAGCACACTGCTAACGGTTTCTCCTTTTGCTACTCCTTCTTTTAGAATGGCAAGAGGAGTTGGACCGGTAATAACATCTGTCAGCTGCATTGCCGACTCAATGGGTTTTGGCCATGAAGTCATCTGAACAGGAAAAGAAATTAAAAGGACAACACGTCCCACAAGTGCCGGATTGAAAATGTTTTTTCCAAGACCTCCGAAGGTCATTTTTCCAATCCCAATGGCTGCCAGTGCACCTATGAACAGGATGATCAAGGGCAAATTGCTCGGCACATTAAATGCGAGCAAAATACCAGTGACAATTGCGGATCCGTCAAAAATTGTTATGGGGCCTTTTAAAATATATTTCTGAATCAGAAATTCTATCATCATACAAAAGATGATGCTGGCGAATGTAATTATTACCGCACCGATTCCGAATATCCAAAATGAAATACCCATAGCAGGCAACATGGCAATGACAACCCAATACATGATGCTCTTCACTGAGTCTTTGTCATGTACATGCGGTGATCCCGAAATTCTTAGTAAACTCATATTGTTTCAGTAATTGATTCTTAATTTTTGCTTGTTCTGTTTCTGATAATCACACCTACCTTGTTTTTTCCAAGTCTAATATAATCAAGAAGTGGTCTGCCTGAAGGACAGGTATACTGGCAAGAACCGCATTCGATGCAATCCATGACGTGATGTTTTTCGGCTCCTTGAAAATCTGCAAATTCAGACTGCTGAGCCAACAGGAAGGGTTCAAGTCCCATGGGACAAACCATGGTGCAGCGTGCACATCTGATACAGTTGAGCATGGGAACCCTCTTGGCTTCTGCATCTGGAAATAAAAGGATGCCTGATGTTCCTTTGGTTACAGGTACTTCGTGTGAAGGGACAGCTTTTCCCATCATGGGTCCGCCGTTTATGATTTTGCCTGTGTTTTCAGGAATGCCTCCAGATTTTTCTATGAGATCAGTAACTGGTGTTCCGATCCTGACCAGATAGTTTCCAGGTTCTTTTACAAAAGGTCCGGTCACAGTCACAAGTCTGTCAATCAGAGGCTTGTTTTTCTGAACAGCTTCATACACCGCATAGGCAGTCCCTGAATTATTGACAACACAACCAACTTCAATGGGCAACTTTCCTGATGGAACTTCTCTGCCCAAAAGGGCATTTATCAGTTGTTTTTCTGCTCCCTGAGGATATTGCACTTTTAAAGCGTGTACTGTGATACCTTTAAATTCCTTTGATAGTTTTGTCAGATGCTCAATTGCATCTGGTTTGTTATTTTCAATTCCTATCATTGCCTTGTCAACACCAAGTGCCTTCATAAGAATTTCTGTACCAATAAGAATCTCCATCCCCTTTTCAAGCATCAGACGATGGTCGGCGCTGAGCATTGGCTCACATTCTACCGCATTGATGATCAGATATTCAGGAGTTTTATCTTTGGGAATCATATATTTGATGTGCGTGGGGAAGGTAGCACCACCCAAGCCTACAATACCTTTTTCCTTAATTGTTGCAATGATTTCCTCTTTTGAAAGTTTGCAATCTCTTTTAATTTCGCTACTCCGGTCTATATCTTCCATCCATTCATCACCTTCAACATCAATAATCACAGCCATTTTCCTATATCCGCTTGAATCAAGTACTTCGTCAATTTTATTGACCTTACCCGATACTGAACTGTGGATATTACTGCTGATAAAAGCTTCTCCCTTGGCTATCAGCTGTCCCACTTTGACGAGGTCTCCTTTGTTGACTACAGGAACAGAAGGAGCACCAAGGCTCTGAGAAAGAGGAATAACAGCCTGTTTGGGAGGATCGAGGATGAAAATCGGTGTGGTTGAAGCTCTTTTGTTTTCTGGGGGATGAACACCGCCTCTGTTAAATGTTTTTAACTTTGTCATGGGATTCAAATTTATTATGCTTCAGTGCTGTCAATAGTTTCTTTCACAGCAGTTTCTTTACGTGGTGGAAAATTCAATTCTATGATTGCTCCTGTAGGACATTCTGCAACACATTTTCTGCAAAGTTTACACTTGTGAGGATCTATATATGCCAGATTGTTTTCCATTGTTATGGCATCATATTCACAAATTTTTACGCACTTGCCGCAACCTATACATGCAACCACGCAGTTTTTACGCGCCACTGCACCTTTTTCCATGTTCATACAACACACATATATCCTGCGACTTTTCTTTCCTTTGGGTCGGAGTTCAATAATCGATCTGGGACATGCCTTTACACATGCTCCGCAGGCAACACATTTTTCTTCATTAACCACAGGAAGCCCCGTATTCTTATCAATATGAATGGCATCAAAAGTACAAGATACAACACAGTCACCAAGCCCGAGACATGAATGAGGACAACCATTCTCTCCACTGAAAAGATTATGTGCAAAGGCACAGGTGGCAGGACCATCATATCTGAGCTTTGATTTTGCATTCTCAAAAGTGCCATTGCATCGAACAACAGCAATATCCGGATCTTTTTCAACTGCTTTTATTCCAAGCAATGGAGCAATTGTTGCAACTGTAGCATTGCCTCCAACAGGACAATTCAACCCTTCAAAATTCTTTGCTGACACAAGGGCCTCTGCAAATGCACGACAACCTGCCAAACCACATCCTCCGCAATTGGCGCCAGGTAATAATTCTGCAACTTCGTCAATGAGAGGGTCTTCTATCACCTTGAATTTCTGCCCTACATAATAAATAATTATGCCAAACAACAATCCAAGAACCCCAAGGATAATTAATGCTGTTACTATTGAATTCACCTTTTTCTAGTTTTTTTATTTCGAGGCAAAAGTAAAAAACATTTTTTATCAGTTGTGAAAAAAAAGCAATTTTTATTAGTATTTATTAACCCTTAAACGATAACATATACTATTTAGAATAAATTAAAATACACAAGAGTTTTTGGATGTAATTTATCAAACTCATGAACGCTCATTTTTATCTTAAAATCCTGATAATCTGAATAATATCTGTTTGGCATAATATTAGCAAATCTATTGGAAATTTTGGAGGACAAAGCCATGAAAACAAAATTACTAATCCTTTTTATTCTTCTTCTATCACTTCAGTTTGTTCTTTTTTCTGCTCCTGCCGAACTTGACATCAGGATGTTTGATGATGCCAGCATGATTGTGGTAATTGACAATTATGAATTTAATGAAAATACAGGCAGATATTATATCACTGATCTGGAGCATGGATATCACAAACTGGATATATACAGAATCATGTATGGTTTGGGACATGAAACATATACTGAATTATTCTACAGCGGACAAATCTTTCTACAGGGTGGATATCTAACCTATGCTGAAATTGGGAGGGGTTTCAGGCTGCATATTATTAAAAAGGTTTTGCTGAATCAGGGATATGGGAACGGAAACAACGGAAATCACTACGGACATAACAATTATAACGGAAATCATTACGGTCATCACTCAGGCGGTGGAGGTCATTATGGATATGTGGGCAATTACGCTCATCAGGGAGGAGGTTATGTATATGAGGCTTATGTGTACGGAATGAATCCGGCTGCATTTGCCGAGTTGAAGAGATCTATGGCTTCCACTGCCTTTGATAGTAACAGACTTGATTTTGCAAAGTTCGCAGTTAGCAGAAACAGATTGACCTCTTCTCAGATTTATGAACTGACTTCATTGTTTACTTTTGAATCAAATAAGCTTGATTTTGCAAAGTTTGCTTACCCGTTTGTGCTCGATCCGGGCTCGTATTTTATGGTAGCCAATGCATTCACTTTCAGCAGCAGCAGGCGTGAGCTGTTCGACTTTATCGGATATGGCTCAGGATACTGAAAAACACTCATCGCTATGTGTGTTGCGGTCCCGTCAGAAATGACGGGGCTTTTTTTTGTTCAGAATGGAGTTTTTCAATAGTTTTGCACCATGTTTTTTGAAAAAATCCCTTACGACGAACCACTGTTCAGACCACCGGCTGAAGCTCGTTCAGCAATTGTACAGGCAACAATCGGCTGTTCATGGAACAAATGTGCCTTTTGTGAGATGTACACCTCCAAAAAATTTAGAGTAAGAAGTTTTGAGGATGTGAAAAATGATATTCAAACTCTTGCCCGAATGTATGATGGTTGTCGTCGTGTGTTTATTGCTGATGGGAATGCCTTCGTCCTTTCGACCCATAAACTTTTACAGTTGATTAAAGAAATCAATGTTCTTTTTCCAAAATTGCAACGTATTTCAAGCTATGCACTGCCAAAGGATATTCTGCAAAAAAATCCAAAAGAGTTAAAGACACTCAGAAATGAAGGTTTCAAACTGCTTTATATTGGAATTGAAACAGGAGATAATGAATTGTTGCAGTTGATTGAGAAAGGTGAGACGTATGAAACAACTTTGCAGGGTATCAGTATGGCTCACGAGGCAGGTTTTGATACTTCAATTATGATTATTAATGGCTTGGGAGGAAAAAAATACAGTCAACAGCATGCCTTGATGTCTGCTCAAATTATTAATGAACTAAACCCTAAATACTTATCAACACTAACGTTGAGCATGCCTTTTGGCCAGCAACATTTTGAAACTCGTTTCAAAGGTGAGTATATTCAGCAAACCTGGAAGGAATTGTTTGAGGAATTGCATACATTTATAGAACACCTGAATGTTGAGAATGTGATTTACCGTAGCAATCATGTTTCCAATTTGCTGGCTCTTGAAGGAACTATGGGAAGAGACAAGGAAAAGCTACTCAGAAATCTTGAATATGCAATTCAGAATATTCCAGAGGATGCGAAGCCAGAACCGCTGCAGAGCTTATAATGCCTGCTCAACATCATTTTATAATTTCAAAGAAAACGTATTATCTGACAAGTGTCGCATTTCCGTATATCTGAAATTCCTGACCATTACTGAATGTTTTTCTGACAGTCAAAGCAAATACGGCTGATTCACCAGACCTGCTCTGATAATTTACATCCCATCCCTAATCAGGTGAAGTATTTTCAAAGTCAAGTTCGTCCCGGCAGTTAAAGATAAGAAACTCGAAAGGTTTAATTCCTTCACTTCTCACTTAAAGCATATCAGTTTGCACATCCTTCTCCTATTGGTGTTGCACTTGTCCCGACTTTTACGTTATACATAGAATTGATGCCCACTTAGGATTTGTATTATTGCTTGTCAAAGCCACTCCTTTGCATAAATTCATCAGGGTTTTTGTGATGTCTGCAATATTATTAATAATGTAAAGATATAATACTCATGATCGATTTTCGAAGTTGTATGAAAAGATGTGTCTAAAATTTAGATTTATTTGAAGATAAGACTATAATCATTCAATCAAATGCCATATACTTATGTGATAAACAGCATTTTTATGTGGATAAATGATTGTATTTGGTGACGAGATGATAGAGTTTTTTTAAACTATTTTACATTGTAAAGTATTGTTAATCAGGGTGTAATTAATAAATAATAATGATTTTCTCAAATATGCAAATCTTTTCTGAAAAACAAAACCATTTCAGTTTGTTTTGAAAAAATCTCATAATTTTGCCTTTCTACTTCTTGATGTTATGACTTACAAAGAAACTGTTCAGTGGATATTTGAAAAACTTCCAATGTATCAACGAGTTGGTGCACCTGCATACAAGGCAAATCTGGATAATACCATTAAGTTGATGGGTATGACAGGAAATCCCCATCTTGACTTGAAATGTATTCATGTGGCAGGAACCAACGGAAAGGGATCAATATCACATATGCTGGCTTCTGTTTTGCAGGAGTCCGGATTAAAAACCGGATTATTTACTTCCCCACATCTGTTAGATTATCGTGAAAGAATGAGAATAAACGGTGCTATGATATCTGAAGATTATGTCACTCAGTTTATTGGAAAATACAAAAAGAAGATCGAAGAGATTCAGCCTTCCTTTTTTGAGATTTCAGTGACTCTGGCGTTTTGTTGGTTCATGGATGAAAAAACTGATATTGTTGTTGTTGAAACAGGGATGGGCGGCAGACTTGATTCAACCAATGTGATTCATCCTGTTCTTTCTGTTATAACGAATATATCCTTTGATCATACCATGTTTCTCGGAGATACATTAAATCAGATTGCCTCAGAAAAGGCAGGAATAATCAAACCGGGTGTTCCTGTTGTTATAGGTGAGTCAAATGACAAAACGCTTCCGGTATTTAAACATGTTGCTGCAGAAAAATCTGCCCCATTGAAACGATCTGACAAAAGGCTGTATTTTTTTCACAATACTGCTTGTACTGATAAACTTTGCGGAAATGTTCTTCTGAATGGCGAATTATATATAAAACATATATGTTGCCCATTATCCGGTGATTACCAGAAACAAAACATACTCACAGTTGTTGAATCCTGTCGTCGTCTTCGCAAATCAGGAATATCACTGAGGAAAAAGCACATACGCCGTGGCATCAGAAATGTCATTAAAAACACTTCAATCATGGGACGCTGGGATATGGTTTCAAAATCACCTCGGTTTATCTGTGATGTGGCTCACAACAATGCAGGACTCAGTGTGGTTTTCAAACAACTTAAAACCTTAAAATTTTCGAAACTGCATGTGATTATGGGTGTAAATAATGACAAAAACCTGCATGAACTTTTTGATATATTGCCTTCAGATGCCAGATATTATTTCTGCAGTGCATCAGTTCCCCGGGCAATGGATGTCAGAGAAATTGCAAAAGTCGCTGAATCAAGGGGGTATGAATTTGTAGCTCATTCTTCTGTGAAAGCAGCTTTTGAACATGCTATGGATCAGGCTGACCCTGAAACTGATATTATCTTTGCAGGTGGAAGTACATTTGTTGTTGCTGAAATTCCACTGCTGAAATCCAAATATTTTAATAATGGCTCAAACAAGGATTGATGTATTCCTTGATGACCTGAAATCTGTTTTTTCAGGTGAAATTTTCACAGATGAGCTCCATCTGATCATGTATGCAACAGACGCATCCGCCTATCGCGAAAAGCCTTCTTTGGTATGTTATCCTGAAAATAAGGAAGATATTATTCAGTTGATTAAGCTGGCCTCAAAATACCGACTCACGCTAATTCCGAGGACAGCAGGCACATCGCTTGCAGGACAAGTGGTGGGCAACGGAATTGTGGTTGATGTTTCAAAGCATTTCACTAAGATTCTGAATATTGATCACAAGAATAGGTGTGTTACTGTTCAGCCAGGGGTGATCCCTGATGAATTGAATATGGTTCTGAAACAATATGGTTTGTTTTTCGGTCCGGAAACTTCCACATCAAATAGATGTATGATAGGTGGAATGATTGGCAACAATTCATGTGGTGCCCATTCACTGATTTATGGAAGCACCCGTGATCATCTGCTGTCGGTTGATTGTATTCTTAGCGATGGCAGTGAAGTAACTTTTTCCAAGTTATCTGTTGAAGAGTTTCATGCAAAGTGTGAACTTCAGAATCTCGAAGGTTCATTATACCGACATATCAGAGATCGCTTATCTGATCCTGAAATTCAGCGAGAGATCCGCAATGAATATCCAGACCCGGAGATAAAACGCCGCAATACCGGTTATGCCGTTGATCTGCTTCTTGAAACCGAGCCATTTACGGCTAATACTGAACCTTTTAATATGTCTAAACTTATTGCAGGCTCAGAAGGCACACTTGCATTCATCATTTCAGCAACATTGAATCTTGTTGAATTGCCTCCACCTGCGGTGAATCTTGTATGTGTCCATCTGAATTCTGTACAAGAGTCACTTCAAGCAAATCTGTTAGCCCTTGAGCATCAGCCGGCTTCTGTTGAACTTATGGATGGAAAAATCCTTCAACTGACAAAAGAAAATCCAACACAAAATAAAAACAGATTTTTCATTGAGGGTGAGCCCAGTGCTGTTTTGATTGTTGAATTTACAGGTAATTCAATGGAGGAGCTTGAGCATCGCTCAGGGCTGATGATTGAAAGTATGAAAAGCAGAGGACTTGGATATCATTTTTCGCTTGTGTGTGGTGATGACATCAAAAAAGTGTGGAATCTTCGCAAGGCCGGATTGGGAGTGCTTTCAAATATGCCCGGAGATGCGAAACCTGTTCCTGTGATTGAAGATACAGCAGTCAGTCCTGCAAAATTGCCGCAATACATTCGTGAAATTGAACTACTATTGAAAAAACATGGATTACAGTGCGTGTATTATGCCCACATCGGAACAGGAGAACTTCATTTGCGTCCTGTTTTAAACCTGAAAGAACCCAAAGATGTTGAACTGTTCAGGCTCATTGCACGAGAGACTGCTCTACTGGTGAAGAAATTTGGAGGAAGTCTGAGCGGTGAGCATGGCGACGGTCGTCTCAGAGGAGAATTTATTCCGCTCATGATCGGAGAAAAGAACTATCAGTTGATTTCTGAGCTGAAACAAGTGTGGGATCCGCATGGTGTTTTCAACCGAAGAAAGATCATAGATACACCTCAGATGAATACCTCATTGAGATTTCAGACTGAAAACAGGCCAGAAGTACCGCACACTTTTTTTGATTTTTCGGCTGATGGAGATATCCTGAGATCCGTTGAAAAATGTAATGGATCAGCCGACTGCAGAAGAACACATTTGAGCGGAGGCACAATGTGTCCAAGCTATATGGCCACACTTGACGAAAAGCACACAACCAGAGCAAGAGCAAATATACTGCGTGAGTTTCTGACCAATTCGCCAAAGAAGAACCCTTTTGATCATAAGGAGATTTATGAAGTACTGGATTTATGTCTTTCATGTAAAGCGTGTAGTTCCGAATGCCCTTCAAATGTTGATATGACCAGATACAAAGCTGAGTTTCTGCAACACTGGTATGATGCTCATGGTATTCCACTCAGGTCAAAGGCAGTGGCATATATTGATACACTGAACAGGCTGGGCATGTTTGTGCCCTGGCTATATAATACAATGATGAGAACCAGATTTTTTTCGGGTCTGCTGCTGGGCATGATCGGGTTTTCAAAAAAACGTTCAATGCCGGTCTTGCCGAAGAAGACATTGCGCAAGCAGGCTGCAAAATATCTGAAACAACATAATCCGCCCAAAGAAAAGAGCAGGGGAGAGCTGGTGCTGTTTATTGATGAATTCAGCAATTATCAAGATGCACATGTGGGGATGGCTGTTGTTGAACTACTGGTAAGACTGGCTTATCATATTCATATTGTTCATCATGAAGTCAGTGCCAGGACTTTTTTATCAAAGGGGCTGCTCAGAAAGGCAAAACAAATAGTGCATAAAAACATTGAGATTTTCAGCAAAATGCTTAATGAACATTGTCCTCTGGTTGGTATTGAGCCTTCGGCAATTCTTAGTTTCCGTGATGAGTACATCAGTCTTTGTGATGATTCGTTTCAATCCGCTGCAGTAAGTATATCAGAACATGCTTTTTTATTTGAAGAATTCATCATTCGTGAAGTTGATTCAGGGAAAATCAGTGCTAAAGACTTCAATCAGGCTGAAGTCAAGATAAAAATGCACGGACACTGTCATCAGAAAGCATTGGCAGATACATCAGTATTGAAAAGGATGCTTGAATTGCCTGAGAATTTCAGGGTAACAGAAATCAAATCAGGATGTTGCGGAATGGCCGGAGCTTTTGGTTACGAGAAAGAACACTATGAAGTATCGATGAAAATAGGGGAACTGGTGTTGTTTCCCCAAGTGAGAAAATCAGAACCTGACGAATTGATCGTAGCACCAGGCACCAGTTGCAGGGTACAGATCAAAGACGGAACTGGAAGAAAAGCATATCATCCTGCAGAGGTGCTGTTGAAGGGACTTTAAGTAATGTTGAAAGGTTAAATAATCTTGCATCATGCTCCAAAGGAGTCACTTCGGGAAAATAATGAAGTTATTTTTCTTCAGCCAATCACAAATCACTAATTACCAGGTACTAATCACTAATAGCCAGTCACTGCAATCATTTAATCTTTAAATCTACTCCCAAAGGGAAGGCTTCGGCTTAATCAACAAATCCATTCCAGTTTTCACCATCCCGTTTGGACATTTCACCAAGTTCGTTCACAATAGTTTGCTGCGGTCATTATTTTTGCTTATCAAAATTAAGCAATTATGAAAAATCTACTGAATCGTACGCTGGCTCTTTATTTATCCTTTCTGGGTTTCATGTTCGGATTCACTTCAAAAGTTCTGGCACAATACGGTGTGCCTGTGATGCATTACAAGATGCTGGGACAAGTAAAAGCTGTAGAATGTGAACAACCTATCGGCGGAGTTGAAGTGACTCTTGTGAATGATGCAACGGGAGAAGTTAGCCGCCTGAGAACAGACAGAGATGGAAATTTCAGTTTCCGGATTATTGAATATTACTGGTCAAATGAATATACTATGAATATTGCTGATATTGACGGTGATCAAAATGGTGGTCTTTTTGAATCTGCTTCTTTCAGATTCCGTCCCGAAGAGCTTAGTCCGCGAAATATCAGCTATGAATACTGGGATGCTGATAAAGAAAAAACACCCAAAACATTTTATCTCAATTTCATTGGGAAAAACCCATGTAAGGAGGATACAATCATCACTCAGGCAGTGCTTTTGCCGGATACATTACCATTTGTTTCAAAGGATGTTCTGCCTGAAGATACGTTTCTTACAGATTCAATGACAACAAATGGGCAGGCTGAGCCTGAGCCGGTGTTGACAGATCCTGTTATTCTGTTTCCAAATCCAAATGACGGAATGTTCTCTGTCAGGTTTGAGCTTCAATATGCTCAGGAAGTTGAATTCAGAATATTGACAATTTCAGGGCAACTTCTGGAAAGACTTTTTATTGAACTTGATGAAGGTCGTCATACAATTCCAATTGATGTAAGAAGTATTTCTCCCCAAACAATCATTGTCAGGATGAAACTTAATGGAAGAATTTTTGAACTGAGGGCGGTTATCATATAAAAAAATACGAATTAGGTCTCTACGAATTACGAATATCTAATTCTACGAATCTACGAATGTACAAATTAAGTATTGCTGTTGATTTTGACGTTAAGGATCGGTATTATTTATTCAGAAACATGACTTCCACTCTTCTGTTTTCTGCTGCTTTCCATTCTTCGTCTTCTGTTGTCCAGACGGGATAATCTTTTCCGCACCCGATCAGAACAATTCTTGAAGGTTCTACACCTGCTGAGATCTTGTAGTTTTTTACGGCATCTGCTCTTTTGTATGCAAGGATATAATAGGCATTTTCTGATCCGACCTTATCAGTATGCCAGGCAATCAGAATGATGACGCTTTTGTTTTTTTCCATGTAGTCAACAAAGAAATCAATTTTTGAAAAATCTTCGGGTTTGAGAACATATATCAAAATCAAAATCAAAATGTGCTACAATTTTAGGAACAAAAACCGGGATATATCCCTTGAGTTCGAGAGTGTCTTCTTTCCAGTATGAAATAGTAGTGTCAAAATCCAGTTTGCTGATATCAATTGTCTTGTCATAGATGATTGTTCTGTTTGCCTTGGAATGTCCGGTTTGATTATTATTGTAAATCAAAGTGACATTTACTTCATTGTCTGAATAAACAGGTTTGTAGGTGATGACATATATAGTTATTTCGGATAATCTTCATTTCTTTCATCACCTTGCTGATTTCCTAAGGATTTTCGATACTGTATAACATTCCACCTGTCATATTGCAGATTTTCTGAAGTATTTCAGTGTTTACCGAAGATCCGTAGCATACAGCACTGACCCTTGTTGAGTTTTGTATTGCATTTTGAGCGAATTCCTGTCCACTGGTTGCAAATAATGAATCATAGACAAGAGATGAGTTTTCATATCCATCGGTAAACAGAATCATTTCCTTGTTTCTGTTCTGGTCGGAGAGTGTGTAAAGTCCCATGTCAGCACCGGCATACAAGGCAGTGGCACCTCCGAATTCCTTCAATCCGTTAAACGTTAAGGTGTTCAATATCTTTTCAGATGACTGTGTCAGAGGCAATTCAAGTGCCAGGCTGTCGTCAAATCGTACAAATGATATTCTGTCTTTCGGATTTTTATGTTTGATAAATATCTGAGAGGCAGTTTCGAGTGTTCTGATACTTGCAGCCATAGATCCGCTTTAGTCCATAACAAGGCTGATATCACGTTCTCCGTTATCATTGGCTTGATTGACTTTTCAATCACTTTGAAATTTTTCAGGGTATATGGTTTCTTTCCCAGTTGCCGTTCAATAATTTACAAGAAATATTCTCTGCACTGCTTATCGCTGACATTCGGAGGAGCCAGTCCTGAAACAAAGTTGCCCTTTTCGTCAACAGCAAGCACGTACAATTTTATTTCCTGTGGTATTTTTGAATCATCAACTGCAAAAATAACAAAATCAATACGCTGGACTTTCGAGACTTTTGTTGCATTAATGATTCCGTTAAATACATATTCCCGTTGGCTCACTCTTACTTTGAACGTTTGTTCATATTTTTCGTCTCCGTACCATGCTTCAAGCGTGAATGTTGCGGTCGAATCAGGTTGAACAAGACATGTCCCCTCAGGAGGCATATCAACTCCGGCTCGCGGATTACAGTTCTGTCACAGCCGAATGTTCTCCAGCTCAGAGTTGCCTGATCACCGAGCCAAATACAGTTGTCCCCTGAAAAATACTTAATGCCTCTGTTTCTTACCTCAACGGTTTGTTCAAATGTGTCAATATGGCTGTCTTTCCTGAATACCCGGATTGTGTATGTCTGAGTAAAAGCAGGTTTGAATACCAGACTATCAGTACTGTTAAACTCAAGATTTACAGGAGCAACGGTCACTTTTTTAGCTTCCAAAAATCTCCATGAAAATGACTGCTTCATTTCCTTCGGTCATCCATGGCGGTGCTTTCACATACTCGTCATACTGCACAGAAACCCGAAAGTCGGCAGTTGTTTTATTATAATAATTGTTCACCGCAATTAATCTGTAACTCGTTGACTGAGAAGGGGTGATGCTGATGCGCCCGCTGGCAGGAAGGCTGTCTGCGATACCTTCGATCTGAATATAACTGCAGTTTCTTGCCTGCCTTCAAGATATCCTTCCTTGTTCTCCCGAACAACGGATGATCCTCCGAAAGAAATAATTTCAGGTTTCAGAACAGTAATTTTGGTGGTTTTTGAATATGTCTTTCTGCCCTTTTTTGCATAAAAAGAATATTTTGTTGTTTCAATGGGCATCACTTCCATCGATCCACTGAAATCGAGAGGTGCATCATTGTCGTCATCCATACTTTTTGATCTTTTTTACAGACCAGTGGATTGTGTTTGATTCACCAAGCTCAATAACTGGTTTATCCCTTTTCAGGGTAATGATGTTTTTTGATCTCTGGGCATTGATAAAAGGAGCTGATACCATCATCAGAATGAGTGATATCAGAAAAGTGTAAGTAATATTGTTCTTCATTTTGCTGAATTGGCGAATATTTACATATAAACAACGAATAAATATCTGAAAAAATAATTCAGTAGCAATAATCAGGAAAAAAAAAAGTGAATTATCCCGTAATAATTGGAAAAATGAGAATATATTTGGCTTTAAAAATCACTAATATATAAAGCTAAAATCAATATGTTGCATATTGAGAACAACTATCTGATTCTGTTGCTTTTTCTCATTTTAATTTCATCATTTTTGATTGCCTTGTTGGCAAGCAACAGAAAAATGAGAATAATGAACGGCATCAGAAATCCAATATTTTTATAATTTGTAGTTGTGTTAAAACGGGTAGCAAACTGATCTGTAAAATAAAAAATACAGCCTATCAGAATAGCATTGAGAAGAAATGCCACAGCGATTATTCTCATCTGAAGGATTCTTTTTTTGAAAAGAAAAAGAGTGGCAATGATAAGTATAGTAACAACACATGTCAATGATATTAAAAGTTCCGGAAACATTGTTGTAGTAACAGATGCATCGGTGATGAGTTTCATTCCGGTAATGGAAAATTCATAGATTCCTTCCTGTGTAAAGTATTTTGCAAAGGGAAACAGGAAGAATAGGACAGAAGCGATAACTGCCAAAACAAGATAGAGGCTTTGAATTCTTAGAAACATGATGATAATTTTTTTGCAAAGATAAGAAAATGGAATGAAAAAAAAGCCGTTTTTTGTGAACGGCTTTTATGAGAATCAGGAGAAGAACTTACTTACCCTCCATTTGTTCTTTCAGTTTTTCCTGATCCATAATTCTAATATTGAGTTCATTGACATAATTTCTGTAAATACTTTTTCCGTGCAGTGTATAAGCTTTTTTTGCCCATTCAAAAGCTGTATTCAACTCTCCGGTCATTTCGAAAGCCACGGCTATATTATGGCATGCACGGGCAGCTACTTTATTGTCTGATACTTTGCTCAGCGGTTCCATGAGTTTGATCACTTCTTCCCAGTTTTTCACTCTGGCCTGTTCCTTTGCAAGTTTGAAATTGCCCTGACCGCCTCCTTTTTTATAAATTGTTCTGCTGGCAGTGAGCCATTTAGGTGAGATTCTGAACGCAAGCATTTCGCCAGCAAATATTGCAGCATCATTGATCGCTGCGCGTTTTCTGGGAAGCCTGCTGTATGCCTCATCTGGAGTTAATCCTGCACCACTCCACATTTTTTCATCAGTGAATACTTGCTGATCAATCATTTTTTTATTTACATTGTCATAAAATCTCCAGCCGGCATTAACTCTGATTCGTAATTCAGCATAATATTCCAGATAATTGATATCTACACCGTTTTCCCTTCTGGTTCTTTCACGATTTCCTGTGGCGAGAAAAATGTCGCTGTCAAAAGTTTCAAGCACAACCAGCCCATCAACCTGATATTTTTTACAAAGCACATCTACCTCAGACCATTCAAGTGGCACAGGAAACTGTTTCGTCCCAGTTCCCTTATATTCCTCACTTTCCATGAGAACTGCCTTAAACCTTGGATTAACATTTAATGTATTGGCTGCACCCCTGATGCAGTTCATTGACCCTTCACGATCTGCAAAAACTGATTCACCTGTTAGAATTCCTTCTCCCAAATTCTGTAGCCAGTTTCCCTTTTCAGGAAGTGAGCGGTTCAATATTCCAAGTGTCTGAAGATCCTGTGAAATGGTAATGTCAGCAGGAACAAGTATGCCGGTTGAAAAATGATATTTACTGCAGGAAAAAACACTGATCAGGATGATTGAAAGTAGCAGGGTTTTAAGGATAATACTTTTCATGATGATGATTTATTAAGTTTGTTTTGAATTATGAAAAATCATGCCAAATTTAGAAAAAAATTCTGCCAATGGATTTTTTATCTGAATTTCCATGAAAAAAATTGTTTGGAAGCATTTCAATTGCACCAAATATATTGACCGGTGTATGTAATTTTCCTATCAAATGATTGCTAGTAAAACCGATGATTTCATTCGCATCATGTTCAATGTTAAAATCACTAATTATACCTTTGCTTACTTTCATTGAAAACCGGATACGATGCTCCTGAAAACTTGTGTCTTTATAAAGGGTGTAGTCTGGTGAATACCCGTATGTCCATTCATCACTCTCATATTTGCTTATGGCAAGGCGTTGAATGTCAGAAATCATTTTCTGTGTCAGATGAAATTGTTCAGACAGCAAGTTTATGTTCACAAATTTTACAAGTCCTTTAACAAACTCAGAGATATTCATCTTATATGTAAGATGGTTAAAAATGTTGGTTGTTTCAGAAGAGATTGATTTTACCGACTTGTCAATATACTCTGTTTGTGAAACATGTGTCATTGATCTGAGTTTATTCAAATCAGAATTGAACAGAAGTGTACCATGGTGAAGCACTTTTTTTCTGCTGATATGCTGTGCATTGCCGGAGATTTTTTTTGTTCCAATGAGAATATTATTTCTCTCATTGGTCGTAACATCTAGTTTCAGAGTGAGAAGATAGTCTG
The DNA here is from genome assembly GCA_964428185.1 of uncultured Bacteroidales bacterium. Lineage (GTDB taxonomy): Bacteria > Bacteroidota > Bacteroidia > Bacteroidales > DTU049 > CAYMAZ01. Next base: position 21,698 of record CAYRXH010000009.1, on the reverse strand, counting down.
TAATTATTTTTGTATAAATGCTGAAATCGATGCTGACAGAATCTGAAGCAAGATGTTTGATAAAACAGAAATTAATATTGCCGGGGTCGTGATAGACAGTACCTCCTCCGGAAAACCTTCTATAAATAGGGATATTATTTTCAAAGGAACAGATAATGTCTGTTTCTTTGCATGGGATCTGATGCTTCCCAATTATAATTGAAGGCTTGTTTATGTAGATAAGAAAAAAATTATCATCTGATTGATTGAAAAAATACTCTTCAAGTGCAAGATTGAATGAAGGAGAATCTGAGTGGCTGATAATATGTTTCATACTGCCTAAGTGTATGCAAAAATACAATCTTTGGTTGATAGTTTAATTTATCAAATGTTTACAAATCAGTATTTTGATATTTTTTTGTATAGACTGTCAATGAAAACTGCTAATTTTGACCACTTCAGAATTTTGATTTAATATACTTATGAAATCGCTTGAAGAATATTTTGAAAAATTCAGAAAAAACACGATAGGCTATGATTATGAGTTTCATGGTCCTTATGGTATGTTAAAGCTGGTATATGCCGACTGGATTGCCAGTGGTAGGTTGTATGCTCCTATTGAAAGGAGGATGACTGATTTTATCGGGCCTTTTGTGGCCAATACCCATACAGAATCAAATGCAACAGGGACACTGATGACAGATGCCTATCATTTTTCCAGAGAGATTATTAAAAAACATGTTCATGCCTCAAAGGATGATGTGCTGATTACTACAGGTTTTGGTATGACAGCAGCAGTTGTGAAGCTTCAGAGAATTCTAGGTTTAAAATTGTGTGGAAAGATTGCAGGCAAGGATTGTCTTGAAAAGAGTCAGCGTCCAGTTGTATTTGTGACCCACATGGAGCATCATTCCAATCAGACCTCATGGTATGAGACGGCTGCAGATGTTGTGATCATTGAACCTGATGGTGACATGAAAGTAGATCTTAATGATCTGGAAAAAAAGCTAAAACTGTATTCAGACCGAAAAGTTAAAATCGGCTCATTTACAGCGTGTTCCAATGTAACAGGAGTGCATACCGACATTCATGAAATGGCAAGAATCATGCACCGGCATGGAGGTGTTTGTTTTGTTGATTATGCAGCTTCTGCTCCTTATGAGGATATCAATATGCACCCTGATGAAGAATCAGGGCTGGATGCAATTTTTTTCTCGCCTCATAAATTTCTTGGTGGACCCGGTTCATCAGGAATTTTGATTTTTAATAAGGCATTGTATAATAGTAAGAGCCCAGATCAACCCGGTGGTGGAACTGTTGAATGGACAAATCCCTGGGGAGAATATCGCTATATCAATGATATTGAAGTACGTGAAGATGGCGGAACCCCTGGCTTTCTGCAATGCATGAGGGCAGCATTTGCCATATTGCTGAAAGAACAAATGACAACCAAAGCAATTATTGAAAGGGAAAAGGAGTTGCTGAAAATCGGTTTTAAAGGCTTGCGTGAAATCCCTGGATTGAAAATTCTGGCCGATCCTATTGAGGACAGGCTGGGCGTTTTTTCATTTTATATAGAGGATTTGCACTATAATCTCATTGTAAAAATGTTGAGTGACCGTTATGGAATTCAGGTGCGAGGCGGATGTGCATGTGCAGGAACCTACGGGCATTATTTACTCGAAGTGAGTTATGAAAAGTCAAAGAATATTACAGAGTTGATTTCTTCCGGTGATCTTTCAACCAAGCCTGGATGGGTGAGGATGTCGCTTCATCCCATGATGAAGGATAGCGAACTGGAATTTATAATCTATGCTATAAGGGAAATTTCACTGAACTTTCATACTTGGAAGTCAGAGTATGACTATGACAGAAAAACCAATGAATTTTCTCACAAGCAGTTTAAAAACTGCAGCCGCCCGATCGTTGAAAACTGGTTTAATTTGTTGTAGTCAGAAAGTTTCACAATATTCCGGAAATGTCTGAAACAAAAGTAAAACTTCGATTTGCAGTGATGGTTCAGAATGAATATCTGAAGCAATGGCAATGTGATGTCACTGAGAAATTAATTGAAAGCGGACTTGCTGAACCTGTTCTGATTATCAGAAATGATGGTGAATATACAAATTTCAGAAAACCTCTCTGGAATAAAATTACGAAGTTAAATGTATTGTGGCGGTTATATGAAAGAGTTTTTCTTCGAAAGGGTCCATTGAAAAATGTCAGGAATCCACGCTGTTTGCGTAAGCTTCCTGTATTAAAATGTAAAGTGGAATTGAGGGGGAGGTTTTCACAGTATTTTTCGGATAAGGATATTCAAAAAATAGCAACATCAAAACCAGATTTTATATTGAGATTTGGCTTTTCAATCATTCGGGGCGATATTCTGAATGTTGCACAATATGGAATATGGTCATTTCATCATAGTGATGAGAATATAATCAGGGGTGGTCCTGCCGGATTCTGGGAGGTGTACAGAATGCACTATGTGAATGGTGTAATTTTACAACGCCTTACTGATCATCTTGACGGTGGTATCATACTTAAAAAGAGATTCTACAAAACACAGTTTCATGATTGTGCTTTTCACATTCATCATATCATTGATTCTTCAACAGATATGCCTGTCCAGGTCTGTGCAGATATTCTCAACGGATGTGCTGATTATTTTCATAATGAAGCTTCTGTTTCAAAAGCTCATGTTTACAGTTGGCCTACAATGTTTCAGATGATCAGTTTTTTCTTCAGGCAGTTTATCAGAAGAATTCGCTTTAATCTTCGTGATCTGTTTATTCATGAAAAATGGTCTTTGGGAATTGCCGAAGGAAGCCCTGAAGAAATCATCAAAACGGGCAGATTACCGGAATCAATACATGTTTTTTCAAAGAAAACAGCAAACACTTATCCTGCCGATCCGTTTGCAATAAATACAGACAATGGGCTGAGGATTTTTTACGAAGATTATTCTTATGCACTGGGAAAAGCTGGTTTGAAAACCATGCTTCTGAATGAAAGACATGAATTTGTGAATCCTCAAACAATTTCGACTGAAAAGTCGCATTTTTCATTTCCTTATGTGTTGAAATTTGAGAATAAAGTCTATATCATTCCTGAACAGATTGAAAAGGGCAGGGTGGATGTGTATGAATGGGTAGAAAATACTGAGCGCCTTGAATTTGTAAAAACCATTTTTCCATATCCTCTGGCTGATCCTGTTGTTTTTAATGAAAATGGATTATGGTGGTTGTTTGGTTCACGTCCTGGAAAGGATGTAAATAACTCATTGAATATCTATTTTTCTGAAAGTTTTTTGGGGGAATATATAGCCCATCCGCAAAATCCTGTGGTTTTTGATCCCCGTTGTGCCAGAATGGCCGGAGCAGTATTCAGACTTAATGGAAAGTTGTACCGGCCTGCTCAGGAATCTCATATATATTACGGGAAGCGTTCGGTGATTTATGAAATTACAGAAATCACCAGAACAAGCTATAGGGAAAAATTTGTGACTCATATAGAGCCTTCTGAATACAGTTGTATGAAAAAAGGTCTGCATACAATAAATTTTATCCCACCAGTGATTGTTTTTGATGGAAAAATTAATGTATTTTCGCAACGGGGATTTATTTCCCGATTTATAAGGAAAATTGTGAAAACCGGGCGTCTCTGATGTTCAAGAATATCTTTCGCACATTTGTTTCCCGAATCATAACTGCAATTTTAACATTTGCAGTTGTATTTATATCTTCACGTGCTCTCGGACCTGAAAACTACGGAACAATAGGGTTGATTATGGTTGCTGTGAGTATTGCACTCTTGTTTTCCGCACTCATCGGAGGAACTTCGCTTGTGTATTTCACATCCCGTGTAAATCCGTCTGCATTGTTTATTGTTTCTACTTTGTGGGGAATGATCATGGCCCTTGTGATTTCAGGGGCAATGGCCTTGCTGGATCTTTATCCAAAGCAATTCTTTATTTATGTATTTCTTATTTCTCTTGTTGCAAATATTTCACAGAACCTGATGTTTATTATTCTCGGAAAAGAAAGGATATTTCAACAGAACATAATTACTGTTGTTCAGGTGTTTGTTCATTTTGTTGTTGTAACAGTATTATTTCACGCATTTCAGTCTCCATCAATAAAAAACTATCTGACATCAGTATTGATTTCTCATTGCATTGCTACTGCCATAGGTCTAATTTGCTGTACCCGGGAAATTTTACCTCTTACTTTATCCGGTTTGGCTGTTCATCTGGCTGACATTGTAAAATACGGATTCTGGGTCCAGTTGAGCGCTTTTGTTCAATTATTTAATTATCGTCTTTCATATTATCTTGTTGACTGGTTTCTGGGAAGAGAGCTGCTTGGAATTTATACACTGGCTGTTCAGCTTGCAGAGTCATTTTGGATACTGCCAAGAAGTGTTGCTATTGTTCAGTTTGCTCATATTTCAAAATTGAAAGATTCCCATGAATCTGTCAATCTCTCCTTTAAACTTATGCAGTTTGTTATTATTGCTATTGCATTATTCAGTATCCCTGTTTTTCTGATACCTGAAAGCTGGCTCACATTTATTTTTGGTTGGGGTTATGCAAGAATAAAACAGGTTGTGATGATGTTGATCCCTGCTATAATTGTTTTTTCGGGTGCCATCATTCTGAGTCATTTTTTCTCCGGGATTGGTAAGGTATGGGTTAATGCCATCACCGGTTTTGTGGGATTGATTTTTACTTTTTTCAGTTGTATGTTCCTGATTCCTGAATTTGAACTTGCAGGTGCTGCTTTGTCAGCAAACATCAGTTATGTATTTTCCTATGCTACGGTCCTGATATTTTTTGTGATGTTTAATAATACAAATCTTAGAAAGCTGACAAAAGAAGGAATGACCTATAAAAAATTCAGGGAACAAATAAAACAGGCACTCATTAAACAATGAATCATCTTTTCCATAGGAAGATCTGTTTCAGACTCTCTTTCATCCCCTTGAGTCTGATCATGAGATGAATAATCATCAAAGCGGATAAAATACTTACAATCAGAAACACATATCTGGTTCCGAGACGTGTTTCAACATAACCAAATATTCCTGCGGAGATCAGGATAAAAATAAAGTTGATCAGATTATTGTATGCAATGGCATCTCCCAGCTGTCTGCCTTTTACATTGACCTGCATCCAGGCATTGAGTGGTGTTTTGAAAAATCCAGCAGTAAAAGCTGCAATGACAATTAGTATTTTAAACCAGAACCCGTCAGGATTGAAAACAAAAAGTGCAAGAAGACTGAGGATGAATCCTGCTCCGCCAAGAGGGATAAATCCAATTTCAACCCTTTTGCCAGAAGCGAGTCCTGAAAGAAATGAACCAAGACCGATGGAGATGGCAACAAAGGCAAGTGTAATTCCGGTTTCAGTTCCTGACATCTGTAATGTTTTCGGACAATGAACAAACAAATTCAGCTGAATTAGGCTTGCAACAAGCCAGAACATGGAAAGTCCGATGACAACGTCATTCAGCCCCGGCGCAATATGATCTGACCAGATGTATTTTCTGCGGATATAGGTAATAAAATTGAGAGGCCTGATTCTGATGCCAAGTGGTTTCTGTTCTTTTGCTCTGATCAATAATGAGTTTACAAGTCCAAGCAATGTTATCAATGTAAAGCATGTGACCATCCAGAAAAATTGTTCAGTATGAAGATCAGCCAACACACCGGCAAGGAATGTACCTATTAGTACTCCAAAAAATGTTGTCATTTCTATAGCACCTGTTCCGACTGAGCTTTTTTCAATTCCTCCGATATCACGCACCAGAGCGAACTTCATCGGAGAAAAGAAAGTGCTTTGCAATCCCATCAGAAACATTGCTCCCAGAACAATATATATATTTTCAAACCAGAACCCCGTTGCAGCAAAGGACATAATTGCAATTTCAGCAATTTTCAGTATGACAACGGTTTTTCTCTTGTTGAGAGTTTTTGAAAGAAAACCCGCATAAGGTGAAAAAAGAATAAAAGGAATAACCATCAGCCCTGCAGCAAGCATAATGATGATTGACTCATTACCATCGGCAAGCCAGTAAACTGCCACCAGGCTTATCAGACTTTTCAGAAGATTGTCATCCAGAACACCAAGAAAATTAGTGAGATAGAGTGGGAGAAGTGAGGGTTTCAGTTTTTTCATTTCAACACTTTGTGCAAAAATAAGGAATGAATATGAATTCATCGGAATTAAATTTTTTATGGAGTGGTTCTTAAATTAATTGCACTTTTGAATGAAAAATCTTTTGGTTTATGAAAAAGATTGATTTGCGTTTTGTTTTATTTCTTATGCCGCTTTTTTGTCATATTGAAAAATCATTTTTACGGTAACCTTCCCTGTATGATTGAAGAATTTCGGGATTGATGACACCTGTGAAATTTAAGGGGGGCAATCTGTGGTTCCTGTAGAGCATTTGCCAGTTGTGCTGCCATTGAATCCCGGTGGCTTAAACAGGGAAATGGTGCCTATGATCTTTCAGAAGGATATTATTCAGTCTCTGTATTCTATGATTTCGGGTGTCAGAATACCTCCATGCACTTTGATTTTCATTTTGCAGACGTTACAGAATGTGACAGACAAGACTTTAAAATGTATCCTGTCCATGCTCAGGATGTTATTTATCTTGAAATTACGTCAAAATGTTCTGTTTCAATGCTGAAAGTTTTTGATCTTTGCGGGAGTATGATATTTATGAGCGGATGCCGCTTTAATGATGACAGACTGATGATGCTGTATGTGAGTTGGTTGAAGCAAGGTTTTTACTTGATTGAGCTTTCAGACTCTTAAAATTTTTCTGTAATAAAGAAATTTTCAGTCATGTAATTAATGTTTTTTTTATTATTTTTGTAGTCAAATCATTATCCCCATGAAAAAAGTATATTCAGTTTTTAAACGCAAAATATCCAGAAGAATTCTGAACGGTTTGTCCCTGTCAGCCATGTTGTTTGTTTTTCAGGCTTGTTATGGTGCTCCTCAGGATTTTGAAATAGATATCCAGCTCGAAGGGATTGTGAAGGGGAAAGATTCAATGCAACCCATTGAAGGAATTAAAGTTCAGATACCCGGCAGCTCACAATATACACTCACCGATAAAGACGGAAAATTCCAGATGTTTATTCCCTATACTGCATCATACAATATTCAATTTCTGGATATTGATTCATTGACAAATAGTCATTACAGGGATACCGCCACAACAGTTACAACTGAAGACGATTATATTTTTCTCAATATTCTTCTTGAAACAAAGTGAAATTTTTCAGAAAGAAACTATATCGTGAATTTGTCAGACAGGAAGCCTTAACACATGATCTTCATTATCTTTTCTGGGAATGCACCCAGCGTTGCAATTTATCCTGTCTTCACTGCGGAAGTGACTGTATAAAAAGCTCACAGTTTCCAGACATGCCCTGTGAAGATTTTCTTAAAGTTTTGGATTCCGTTAATAGAAAGCCTCATCCGTTGATTACTGTGGTAATTACAGGAGGAGAACCGCTTGTCAGAAAAGATCTGGAAAAATGTGGGGTGGAAATCCGTAAAAAAGGATTCAGATGGGGTATTGTTACAAACGGATTGGCTTATAACAGTGAACGTCATGTTTCACTACTAAATTCAGGAATGGGTTCCTGCACATTGAGTTTCGATGGCTTGAAAGATAATCATAACTATCTGAGAAATAATCGGTTAAGCTGGGATGCTGCTCTGAATGCCATGCATTTGATAGGGTCAGAAAAAAGACTGAATTCTGACATTGTAACATGTGTACATCCAAGAAATATTACGGAACTTGAACAAATATATCAGATCATTCTTGCATCAGGTATGAAGGCATGGCGACTTTTTACAATTGCACCTATGGGAAGAGCATTGAACTATCCGGAATTGCTTCCGGATGGTGATTTGCTAAATAATTTATACAAATTCATTGCAGCCAAAAGAAAGTTGAAAGAAATTGATATCAAATTCAGCTGTGAGGCATACACTGGTGCATGGGAAGAAAAAATCAGAGATGGTTTCTTTTTTTGCAGAGCCGGGATACATATCGGTTCAGTTCTTATTGATGGGAGTATAGGTGCATGTCCGAATATTGACAGAAATTATGCTCAGGGCAATATTTATCAGAATGATTTTCTGGAAATTTGGGAGAGTCAATTCAAGATATACCGAAACAGAGATTGGATGAAAAACGGATATTGTCAGAACTGCAGCTCTTTCAAAGACTGTTTGGGTGGAGCCATGCATCTCAGAAACTATGAGACATCAAGCAATGTGTTTTGTCATCATCATACAGCCGGTTCTTCATGAAAATTTTCAGGTTATCTGTTTTTTGTAGCTTTGTAAAAAAAAAGAAAATATGACTGTTTTTAATGTGTCGGATAATTATTTCTATGTTGATAAACTTCATGACTTCCTTTATAAAGAATATATTCCTGAGTCATGGCTGTATATCCTGAGAGATATTATATCATTGGGTGTATTGTTTTTTTTATGCTTCGTTTCATATTTTATTACCAAAGTTATCATCCGGTATGTTGGTAAACGCCTGATGAAGAAAACATCCACAATATGGGACGACAGGCTCTTTGCCAATAAATTTTTCAAGAGATTGTCATATCTGGCACCTGCAATTCTGATAATACGGTTTTTGCCATTTGCAATACCTTATTATGAGGGTTGGATCAGTTTTGGAATAGCTTTAACCAAAATTTATATTGTGTTAATTATGCTGCTGACCGTCTTTTCATTCCTCAGTACATTTAATGATGTCTATGATACCTGGACAGTGGCCAGATACAAACCTATTAAAGGATATATACAGCTGGTGAAGGTCATCCTTTCCTGCATAGTTGCGATACTTATCATTGCAATCATTTTCAATCAGTCACCATTATATTTGTTAACAGGTCTTGGTGCATTAAGTGCTGTTTTACTCCTTATTTTTAAGGATGCATTGCTCGGTCTTGTTGCAGGTATTCAACTCTCTGCAAATGATATGGCGCGGCCGGGTGACTGGATCACAATGCCCAAATATAATGCTGACGGAGATGTGGAAGATATTTCGCTGACTACAGTGAAAGTCAGAAATTTTGATAAAACTCTTGTATATATTCCCTCTTATGCCCTGATATCTGATTCTTTTATCAACTGGAGAGGAATGCTTGAAGCTGAAGGACGGAGAATAAAAAGAGCCATCAGTATAGATATCAGCAGTGTGAAGTTTTGTTCAACTGAAATGTTGGAAAAGCTGCAGAAAATAGAACTTGTGAAGGATTATATCATTCACAAACAGCAGGAAATTGATGAATACAACAAACAATCAGGTGCAGATACAAAGCTCTCTGCAAACGGACGCAGGCAAACAAACCTTGGCATATTCAGAGCTTATATGGAAGCATTTTTAAGATCCCTGCCCGAGATTAATCAGGATACATTGTTAATGGTACGACAGCTGCCTCCTTCAGATAAGGGAATTTCACTTGAAGTGTATGCATTTTCAGTAAGCAAGGATTGGATAGTCTATGAGCAGGTTCAGGCAGATATCTTTGATCATCTTATAGCCGTTTTAACTGAATTTGACCTGAAACTCTTTCAAACTCCTACCGGGAATGACTTACAGGTTTTTGCAGGCAATACCCCTTCGTCAGCTGATAGATAATTTCCTGCGTCCCGGAACAGAGTCTAAGAGCATCTGAGTATATTCATGCTCAGGACTTGATAAAACCTGATCTGCATCTCCGCATTCAACAATTTTCCCTTTTTGCATGACCATAATACGGTCTGACATATATCTGACCACTGACAAATCATGGGAAATAAACAAATATGTCAACCCAAATTCATCCTTCAGATCATTCAACAGATTGAGTACCTGTGCCTGAACAGAAACATCTAGTGCAGAAACGGCTTCATCACAAATAATCAGCTGAGGCTGAAGGATAAGAGCACGTGCAATGACAATTCGCTGTCTCTGGCCACCTGAAAACTGATGTGGATATTTTTTCAGATCATCACCACTAAGACCTGTTTTCATAAGTACTGAAGCTGCAAACTCAGTCCGTTCTTTTCTGGATTTAAAGAGCTTGTGAACCTTTAGTGGTTCAATGAGAGCATTTCCTATAGTCATGTCCGGATTCAGAGATGAATATGGATCCTGAAAAATAATTTGTGCATTTTTTCTGAAGCCTTTGAGTTCTTTTCTGTTCAGTTGTGTGATCTCTTTTCCACGAAAGAAAATCTGTCCGGAGGTTGGTTCCAGCAATTTCAATATGGTTCTGCTCAAACTTGTTTTCCCGCAGCCTGATTCTCCCACCAGACCCAAAGTTTCGCCCGAATAAACCTGAAATGACACCTTATCAACAGCCTTAAACCACGAAGTTACTTTCCCGTTAAAGTTCTTTCCCATAGGAAAATGCTTGCTTAATGACTGAACCTCAAGGATTATTTCGTTATCCGAGAATACTTTTTTTTCGCTTTGTATTTTAGCATGAGATACATTGCCGGAAAGATAATCACCAACAGTTTGCAATCTGTATGGTCTTGTGTTCTCAGGTGGACGGCATGCCAGCAGACCTTTTGTATAGGGATGTTCTACCTGATTGCTGAGAAGTTGTGAAGAACTCTGTTCTTCTACAATTTTACCCTTATGCATGACCAGTATCCGGTCACAAATTTCTGATATAACCCCAAGGTCATGACTAATAAATAAAATGCTCATCCCATATTTTTGCTGAAGGCTTTTCAGCAACGATAGAATTGTTTTCTGAACAGTGACATCAAGGGCTGTTGTAGGTTCGTCAGCAATGAGCAACTGAGGATTGCAGGCAAGAGCCATGGCAATCATAACCCGCTGCCTCTGACCACCTGATAACTGGTGGGGATATTTTTGAAAAGTTGTTTCAGGATCCGGAAGTAATACTTCATGAAATAATTCAATAACCTTTCTGTAAATTTCTTTCCTTTTTGCATTTTTATGAATGCGAAGAATTTCAGCTACCTGAAGTCCGCATTTCTGCACTGCATTCAAGGATGTCATTGGTTCCTGAAATATCATAGAAATTTGATTTCCCCTGATATTTCGGAATTGTTTTTCACTGAATTCAGAGATATCTGAAATTTTTTTCTGATCAGTCTGAAACTCTATTCCTCCATCAGTTTGAACTTTTGCTCCGGGTGGACAAAGTCCCATGAGTGATAAAGCAGTCATGCTTTTTCCTGATCCTGATTCTCCGACTATGCCCGCAATTTCACCTTTTGAAATTGAAAATGAAATATTGTTTACAACAGGAATATTTCCAAATGAAATGGACAGATTCCGTACATGCAACAGTTTCATATTGTTGTTGGATAATAGTTTCAAACTTATGCAAAGGAAATAAAATTTTTATGAATTATCATAATATAAGATACATATCGTTCTGAAAAAAATATTATATAAATAAATACATAAATGCAGAAATAAAGTAATTTTGTAAAAATTTTTATTCTGATATGTCTTAACAATTATTTATTAAATTTGCCATTCAATTCAAAAAAAATTTTGCATGACCAGAATTGTAAAAATTAAAAGAGGCCTAAACATAAGACTCAAGGGAGAAGCAGAAAAGAATTTAGAGAAAATTAACAGTAATTTTTTTTCAGTTCAGCCGTCAGAGTTCAGAATTTTTAATCCCAGATTACTGGTTTCAGAGGGAGATGCAGTTCTTGCAGGATCAAAGCTGGTTCAGGACAAGAAGAATGAAAATTTGTTGTTATGTTCACCAGTAAGTGGTAAGGTTGTTGAAATCAGAAGAGGAGAGAAGCGTCGTCTGGATCATATCATTATCGAAGCCGATGGTAAGGACCAGAATATTGATTTTGGACGTTCTGATATTGAAGGAATTGATCGGGAATCTATTGTGTCCAAAATGCTTGAATCTGGAGTTTGGCCAATGGTCAGACAACGTCCTTTTGCTGTGATTGCTGATCCTCTGCAAATCCCTGATGCTATTTTTATTTCTGGGTTTGACACAGCCCCTCTGGCACCTGATTTTCAATTCATTATGCAAAACCATGATTCTGATCTGTTTCAGGCCGGCATAGATATCCTAAAAAAACTCACATCAGGAACAGTTCATCTGAATGTTCATCCCAAGCTAGGTATTCCTGATATTTATCTGCATACACGAAATGTTCAGATCAACCAGTTTTACGGTCCTCATCCGGCTTCAAATGTAGGTGTTCAGATACATCATATCAGACCCATTATGAAAGGTGATTTGGTGTGGTATGTTGATCCACAGGATGTTACTGTCATTGGCCGCTTATTTAAGGAAGGAATATATAAACCTGAAAGAATATTTGCAATTGCAGGTTCTGAGTTTGAAAAAACCTTTTACTTTTCATCACTTATTGGATTTCAGGTTGAATCAATTGTTGTAGGCAATCTGAAACAGGAGAATGTTCGCATAATTTCCGGAAACGTATTGAGCGGAAGACACATCGACCGCAAGGGTTTCTCCGGATATTATGATAAAGTTCTTTGTGCTTTACCTGAGGGTAATTATCATGAATTTCTGGGTTGGGCAATGCCTGGACTGAAGAAATTCAGTATGTCAAAGACATTTTTCTCTTGGATGTTCAAAAATTGGAAATATCGATTAGATACTAATAAGCATGGTGAGTTGAGAGCATTTGTTATGACCGGTGAGTATGAAAAAGTGTTCCCTATGCATATCATGCCTGTTCAGTTACTGAAAGCAATTATTGTGAGAGATTTTGAACTTATGGAACAATTGGGAATATATGAAGTTGCAGAAGAAGATTTTGCACTCTGTGAAGTTATCTGTACTTCAAAGATTGAATCACAGTCTATTGTTAGGGAAGGAATAGACTATATGTTAAAGGAAACAAATTAATATACATTAACTCAGTTTCAGTATGAAACCATTGAGAAGATTTCTGGATAAAATCAAACCAACTTTTGAGAAGGGCGGAAAGTTATATTTTCTGCACAGTGTTTTTGACGGATTTGAGACATTTCTTTTTGTCCCCGATCATGTCACCAAAAGAGGAGCACACATCAGAGACAGTATTGATCTGAAGCGTACCATGTCTATGGTAATTATTGCCCTGATTCCTGCATTACTGTTTGGAATCTTTAATGTGGGTGTTCAGCATTTCTTGGCAAGACCTCTGTATCATGGATATACCTGGCAGGAAGTGATTCCTGCTGTGGGGTTTTTAAAAATATTCTGGAATGGATTTCTGACTGTTCTGCCGATCATAGTAGTTTCCTATGTTTCAGGTCTTGGGATTGAATTTATTTTTGCTCAGTTACGAGGTCATTCAATCAATGAAGGCTTTTTAGTGTCCGGAATGTTGATCCCTCTTGTGATACCTCCCACAACACCTTTGTGGATGGTTGCTGTTGCTACAATTTTTGCAGTTATTTTCGGGAAGGAAGTGTTTGGAGGAACTGGTATGAATATTATGAATCCGGCTCTTCTGACACGTGCATTTCTGTTTTTTGCCTATCCTGCTCAGATGTCTGGAGATGCAGTTTGGATCACAGATAAACCTGATATTATCTCAGGAGCCACACCGCTTGCTCTTGCTGCTTCAGGACAAACAGAACAGATTCCTTCAGTTATGGATTTAACTTTGGGTTTTATTCCCGGTTCCATAGGGGAAACTTCCGTCATTGCAATTTCCATTGGTGCAGTAATACTTTTGCTGACAGGGATAGGAAGTTTCCGGATCATGGCCTCAGTTGTTGCCGGCGGTTTATTCATGGGCTATGTTTTTAATCTTGCCGGTCTCAATGAGTATATGCAGATGCCTGCCTATTACCACCTAATTATTGGTGGCTTTGCCTTTGGAGCAGTGTTTATGGCTACTGACCCGGTAACGGCATCTCAGACGAAAACGGGAAAACTGATATATGGATTCCTCATCGGAGCATTTGCAGTTATTCTCAGAGTCGTCAATCCTGCTTATCCTGAAGGGATGATGCTTTCAATACTTCTGATGAATGTTTTATCACCACTTATTGATCATTATATCATACAGTCTCACATCAGAAGCAGAATTAAAAGGGCAGTCAGATTAAAATCCAATGTGTAACAATTAATACCTTAATTATGTTCAGTAACAGGTACATTTTCATATATTCTTCAGTGATGGTGATTCTAGTTGCCTTGATGTTATCACTGGCAGCAACCATACTTCAACCTTTTCAGCAGCGGAACCTCGAGGTTGAGAAAATGAAGGATATACTGGGATCAGCTCATATTACGGCTGATAAAAAAAATATTCCTTCAGAATATGATAAATATGTAAAAGAAGAAATCGTTATTGATGCAGAAGGAAATGTCATAGCATCCTATTCTGCAGGGAAATTTTCTGTCGGTAATATCCGCGCCTTTGACATTAATCTCAAGGATGAATTAAAGTCCATCGAACAGACCGGACAAGGACGTTTGCCACTGTATGTGATTGAAAAAGACGGTTTGAAATTGTATGTTATTCCCCTGTTGGGCAGAGGATTGTGGGGTCCCATTTGGGGAGCTATTGCACTGAAAGAAGATTTCTCAACAGTCGCAGGGGTTACATTCGGGCATAAAGGGGAAACCCCTGGCCTTGGTGCTGAAATTGCCACACCTGCTTTTCAGCAGCAGTTTGACGGGAAGCAGATTTTTAATGAGGATGGGGAATTTGTTTCAGTCAAGGTCATTAAAGGCGGAGTGAAGAACAGCTCTGTACCAGAAATTCATGGTGTGGATGCCATCTCAGGAGGAACAATTACATGTGATGGAACTAGTTTAATGATTGAAAATTGTTTGAAGAATTATTTGCCATATTTTAATAAAAAGAAAAACGATGAAACAAACCACTAAAAGAGAACCACTGTTTTCATCAAGGAATCTGAGATTGCTCAGCCTCCCTCTTAACAAAGATAATCCCATCACAATTCAGGTGCTTGGAATTTGTTCTGCTCTTGCAGTGACAGTTAAATTAAAACCTGCATTTGTGATGGCTCTGTCTGTCATTTTTGTGACAGCAATATCCAACATTCTGATTTCTCTGTTGAGAAAAACTATTCCCCCAAGAATAAGGATTATTGTTCAGCTTACAGTGATTGCTATGTTTGTCATTCTGGTTGATCAGTTTCTCAAAGCATTTGTTTTTGATGTGAGCAAACAGCTGTCCGTTTTTGTGGGTCTTATCATTACCAATTGCATAGTCATGGGGCGCCTTGAAGCTTTTGCCATGCAGAATAAACCTTGGCAATCATTCATTGATGGCTTAGGCAACGGAGCCGGATATGGGCTGATATTGATTGTTGTGAGCTTTTTCAGGGAATTGCTGGGTTCAGGGACTATCTGGGATTATAAGGTTGTCCCTCAAGCGTTTTATGATGCGGGTTATTTTAATAACGGGATGATGATTCTTCCACCCATGGCACTTGTTCTAGTGGGAGTCATCATCTGGCTGCAGAGATATAAAAACAGAGATTTGATTGATAAAAGTTAACTAACATAGCCATGACAGAATACTTCAACATATTTATCAGGTCAATTTTTATTGACAACATGATATTTGCCTACTTTCTGGGCATGTGTTCATATCTTGCCGTATCCCGTACAGTTAAAACATCAAGTGGATTGGGTCTTGCAGTAATGTTTGTGCTGGTCATTACAGTTCCTGTGAATTATATGATAGATAATTATTTATTGAAAAAAGGTGCCCTTGCCTGGCTTGATGGGTCACTTGCAGGACTTGATTTGAGCTTTCTCAGCTTCATTATGTTCATTGCAGTAATCGCTTCGATGGTTCAGCTTGTGGAAATGGTTATTGAGAAGTTTAGTCCGCCTTTATATGCTTCTCTGGGTATATTTTTACCACTTATTGCAGTTAACTGTGCCATACTTGGTGGTTCTTTGTTTATGCAGGAAAGGGAATATCACAATGTCGGAGAGGCATTCACTTTTGGACTTGGTTCAGGAGTTGGCTGGTGGCTTGCAATTGTTAGTATAGCAGCTATAAGGGAAAAAATCCGGTACTCTCAGATTCCTGCTCCGCTCAGGGGACTTGGAATTACATTTATCATTACAGGACTTATGGGAATTGCCTTCATGAGTTTTCTGGGAATTAAACTATAATGTTCAACTGAAAAATACAATCAAATGAATATTCAACATCTGTTTGTTATTGCAGCAATTGACACTTCAGTAATTATCGGCAGCATTATTGCCTTTCTGTTTGTTATTCTGATACTCGTTGCACTTTTACTCTTTGCCAGAAAGAAATTGACTCCGCAGGGAAAAGTTCAACTGACAATTAATGAAGAACAGGAGATAGAAGTTTCTCCTGGGAGCAGCCTGTTATCAACATTGGCTACTCAGAATGTGTTTTTGCCCTCTGCCTGTGGTGGAGGGGGAACCTGCGCAATGTGTAAAGTGCAGGTAACTGAAGGCGGAGGTGGCATCCTGCCTACTGAAGCCATTTATTTTACCAGAAAGGAACAACAGGATAACTGGAGACTTGGATGTCAGGTGAAGGTGAGAAATGATATGAATATAAAAGTACCTGAAGAAATTTTCAATATCAGAAAGTGGGAATGTGAAGTAATTTCAAATAAAAATGTAGCAACTTTTATTAAAGAATTTGTGGTGAAGTTGCCGAATGATGAATGGCTTGATTTTAAATCAGGCGGATATATTCAGATTGATGTTCCTCCTTGTGAAATTGATTATAAAAATATGGTTGTGGAAGAAGAGTTTCGAGATGAGTGGGATAAATTCAAAATGTGGGATCTTAAAATGAAGAATTCAGAACCCATATACCGTGCCTATTCCATGGCCAGTCACCCAGCAGAAGGTAATATTATCATGTTAAATATTAGAATTGCCACACCACCCTGGGATCGTTCAAGAAATGCTTTTATGAACGTGAATCCAGGTATTTGTTCATCGTATATCTTTTCAAGGAAACCTGGAGATAAGGTTATGATTTCAGGACCTTATGGTGAGTTTTTTATAAAACCCACAGATAAAGAAATGATGTTTATTGGCGGAGGAGCAGGGATGGCTCCTATGAGATCTCATATTTTTGATTTGTTTCATTCTCAGAAAACTAACAGGAAAGCCACATTCTGGTATGGTGGCAGATCAAAAAGAGAACTCTTTTATGTGGATGATTTCAGAAACATTGAAAAGGAGTTTAATAATTTTAAATTTCACATCGGTCTTTCTGAACCCAAACCCGAAGATAACTGGGATGGATATGTGGGCTTCATTCATCAGGTGATTTATGACAATTATCTGAAGAACCATCCGGAGCCCGAAGAAATAGAATACTATATCTGTGGTCCCGGAATGATGCTTGACGCATGTACAAAAATGTTGGATAACCTTGGTGTTCCTTCCGAAAATATCCTCTATGATGATTTTGGAAATTAAATTGTCCGCTTTTTCAAAATATAAAATACTAGTAGATATTCAGGTAATCAATTGTCCCTGAAAAACTTTGTGTTGTCTGAGAGTCGTAATTTGAATGCTGAATATATTCAATCCCATTATACTAGCAGGAATTGCAAAATTTACAGGAGATCCAGACAAGTGGACTGTTCTGGCCGGATCGGAGGAAACACTAAGTCTCAGATTGGTATATGAAGTTCTCTGAAATCTGCAATAGTAAGTGATATTGTAATTGATACCGATACATCCTCCGCTACTGAAACTGAACGACCTAGTTGTTCCGTTTTTTGAAGCCACGGAAAGATGGCTGTCTCCTGATGGACACCAATTGGACATCCAGATGAATACTCCGTCCTGATTAGTTTCCTGCATCATTGAATAATCATAAAAGGGGACAGCACTTCCTGCAGTGAATCCCAATATGGGATGTGATTCATCGGTCTGTGATGTTACTGTAAGGTCAAAATCAGCTGTCCAGTCTCCGCAGTCTGATAGATTACAACTGATGGGCTTATATATTCTGCGGTCAGTAAAATTATCAGCAGTGTCAAACAAAACAGTTCCTGAAGATACGGATACTCCGGTTCCTATCTGTGTCCATCCTGTCGAACTGCTGTAATCATCAGTGTAAGTACATGAATTTTCACAGGGTGGATCACAACATAATTTTTTCAGAGGATTACTCTTAAAATAATAGAAAAATAGTTCTTCTTCGATCGTAAAGATGATTAGTCATGTCGCAGCTTAGAAATAACATAGCGTTGAGTCTAGGGTCATACTTGAACTAAAAATACTTTTATTGATAATTGTAAATGCAGAATAGAACCGGAATCAGGTGTGCAGAATGTTTCTGAAATGCCCACAACTTGCCATCAATAGAGCTGACTAATACAATTGAATAGAAAACCGAAAATCAGAAACGTAGATTTGATTGAACAAATATAAGGTATCCTTTGTTTATGCCTACCTGCTGATTTTGATTTTGTGCGTACTGATATATGTAGGAGTGATTATTCTAAGTAAATATAAGCCCGGAGGAACAGTGGAAATGGAAATGGGAACTGTTTCAAATTCATTTGAAACAAGCAGGGGATAACTGAGGTGTTTTTTTCCAATTAGATCAGTCAGTTCAATGAGAATATCTTCTCCCTGCAGATCATTTATTTCAGCAAACAGATAATCATCTGCGGGAACAGGAAAAACATGAATCTCAGGAGGAGATTCTGTACTGACAGATAGCAATCTTGAATATGAGAAATTTCCGTCAAAATCGGTTTGTTTAAGACGATAATAAAGCACACCTGGTGGGGCCTGATTATCTGTATATGAATAGTGAATGGGCTCATTGCTGTTTCCTGCACCTGATATTCTGTTCACTTCAGAGAATTCAAATCCGTTGACACTTCGCTCAATGGTAAAATAATCATTGTTTGTTTCACTGAGAGTGGCCCATTCAAGATTAACAACTCCTTCATTCTCTTCTCCGTTAAAGTAGAAAAGTTCAACTGGCATTGGGTCAGGTTTTGTTATAGTCAAATTATAGACAGCAAAAGATGGGTCAGTTGCACTACCAGTTCCACAAGCTACCCCATCATTGTTTTGCCATACAAAAGCCAGTCGAAGGTTTGCAATATTATCACAAGTAGCCGGTAAAGCCCATGTTAAATATGTCCAGCGTCCTTGTCCTGAAACACAAACCTGTGATTTTAAATTGTTAAGATTACCACCGCTGCCCATAGCAGGGTTAGAACTTGTAGGAGCACCTAGTGGACTAATCCAAGTGCTGCCTCCATTAATGCTATATTGAAGATATGCTTTGTCTCTTGTATCACAACCATTTCCAATGAAAAAAAAGTTTAAGGTCATATTTGAATGACCAACTGTACTAATATTTGGAGAATATATTCTTCGATTTGTATAGTAGTTAGAAACATAAGCAGCACCAGAAGCAATATTTGAACATAAATGTAAAGTGCTGGGAGCTCCGGTAGTACCACATGCATTTGCTGGTTGGCCACTTTCATTTGTGTTAACTTTCCATATGTTATAGGTTGCTGACTGGTTGCCCCATGGTGTACCCAAATTCTGACTTGCCCATCCATAAAAATTTCCACCATTAAAAGGGGCAGAATAGACTGTCACTTGTGAATAGGTATTGACTGATAGAATCAGTATCAGAACAAGAAAAATATGGGGGGATGTTTTCATGGCTATTCTGTTTTTATTGCTTTAATATGACTGATTGACTGACAATTAGTTTATCTGATAGGATAAAAATAACATATACTCCCTGGCTGAGTTCTGACAAACAAATGTGGTTTTCAGCATTCTCCAGTTCTTTTTCCAGAATAAGTTGCCCGAATACTGAGAAAATCTGTAGATTGATCCGGTTTTTCCCAATGTTTCCGCAATCTATTGTCAGAAATTGATCAACAGGATTGGGAAACACAGTAATTACTGGAATGTTGTCACTCTCAAATATCTGAGTAGTAGGGGAGCAGTTCAGCCCTGATGGGAAGAGGTTGCATGCGAACAGTTTATATAATCCACTGTCAAGTCTGTCCCATACAGCAAAAGCATTTTCCTGATTTCCGGCTAAAATGCAGAAATCTCTATGAGGGAACATTCCGTTATATGTTCCGATATTACCGAAACTGCTTCCGGGAATAGTCCATCCGTTTGTGATTTCTCCCTGAGAATCAAGTGATACACCAAATAGTGTGGTGGGAGAAGGTGAAAGTCTCTTATAGAATACATAAATACCTCCCTGCCCGTTGGGAACAATCTCAGGATATGCACTGTTGCCGTCATTAGTCACCCACAGATTCTGCCATAACTGAACACCTATATTATCAATCTTCTTGGCAGAAATATCATACCAGTTTCCGTAGTTGTTATAAGCAAGATAATACTGATCATTTTCACTGACAATACTGACATAGCCTGTTCCGTCTGTGATGGTGCCACCAACTCTTAGACCTCCTGAGTTGAGTTGTATAGTTCCGGCAGAATCGATTTTTTGCATATATATCTCTCCGTTGGCACTGATCTTTGATTCAAGCCAGAAAGTAACCACATTGTCAGAACTGTCAATGAAAATGTATTGTTCGTTGTCCAGAGAAGCCCAAACGTCTCCACCAGGTGATAGTATGAGCCCTTCGGCAGGCCATGCAGCATCTTTCTGTCCATCCACAGTATATGCCTTCTGCAGCCGCATGGAGGTATTGCCAATTAGCCCCTGAGCATACAGGATATATACTTTCTGTTTATCCCCTGATACGATGATACGTGGATAATATTCTCGTGTCCCCTGAACACCTGCAATAAGATAATCACAGGTTGTCCACTGGCTGTCATGCGTTCCGTTATGAATGATGTGTTGCAAAACAAGGTCAGGTGAAGATGCCTGAAGGTCAAGACTGTATCGGGTCCAAACCACATATGTACCACCCGAATCATCAGCAGCAATGATTGGATATTTATGATGAAAAGTATCTGTAACAGATACCTGAACCGGGTTGCCGCTATTCCATTGCGGAAGTCCGTCTTGCGAATATTTCTGCATCCATATATGCTCATTGCTGCTCACCGAAGGTATGACTCCGTACCATGCAACGATTACACTACTGTCAGAAGTTGTACATACAACAGGTGCATAATGATTCCCTTCACCTGTGACTGTGATTCCACCTACAGGCCAGGAAGCAGAAATATTGCCGTCAGGATCAAGCGACTGAATCCTGATAGCATAATCATTTGTTGCAGTGATTTCTTCCCAACAGATGTAAATCCCTCCTGAAGGATGCGATGATACGGAAGGCCTGTAATGATGATTGCTGCCCGAAGAAATTTCAAGCCCGTTAGCTGTCCATTGTGCATGTGCAGTAATGTTCAGAAAAAAACATAAAAAAACAAGAGAACTCAGTCTAAAAAACACTATTGTAACATATTATTTTGCAATTATACATTATAATTGTTCACAAGCCAAATTATAAAGTATCTATATGTGCATGAATGATTCCGATAAATGAGTAATAGTGTGGGATATGGGCTAATTTCCCGTTTGTATGAATCCATGAATTCAGTCATATTAATAAAAAACTGAAAATCGTAAGTAAGGATAAAAAACACAAAAGATGCAGAAGAAAAGAGAATATTTCCCATGAAAATCATTATTTTTCTTCTAAAAATCCCTTCTGATGTATCTCGATTGATACAGAGCATTT
>CAYRXH010000008.1:0-55921 GCA_964428185.1 uncultured Bacteroidales bacterium | reverse complement strand
CACTGATGACTATACTCACGTTTTCCCTTACAATATTTTGTATTGCCACACTTGGGACACAAGAAACCTTTTGACCATTTCTTGTCAGAAAGATATTTCAAGCATGAACTATCATCAGAAAACATCTGCTGAAATTCAAAAATTGTTAAGATTTCAAATCTTTTCTCTATAGCTAAATTGTGTTTATTGCAAATATAATGTGTTTTTGATAATTATAAACAAGCATAATTTAAAAATTAAAAAATTTCTTAATACACTTCATTATTCGTCATACATGCTTCATGATTCAAAATATACAATTCTACTTTTTCTATTCTGTTTTTGACTGTCAAAAAACCTTCATTTATATTCCAATACCAACTCATTTTTAACTAAAAAAAATAGTACTTTTGTTCAAAATTTCAGCAGAAACAAACAATTCCAAACATCATATCTATGGATGAGCAACATAAAAAACTACTGCAGGAATTTCCTCCTGTGAGCAAAAAAGAATGGAAAGGCCTGATTATCAAAGATCTGAATGGGGGCGATTACAATAAAAAAATGGTCTGGCATACCATTGACGCACTCGACATCGAACCGTTTTACACCTCAGATGATCTGGAACAAATTCAATTTATTGATTCAGCACCTGCATCCTACCCGTTTGTCAGAGGAAACAAAATCCATAGCAATGACTGGCAGATCTGTCAGTTGGTCAATGCTTCAGATGTGAAATCTGCCAATGCCAAAGCAAAGGAAATTATTTCAAAAGGGGTTAGCGGCATCGAATTTCAGTTGGATTTCATGAACAATCAGGAAGAATTTGACCTGCTTCTGGATGGCATTGACATCACTTCTGTGAGCCTTCATTTTCTGGGTTCACACTCCTACTCTATTCTCATTGAGTTGCTGAAGAATCACTGCAAAACCCGTCAGATTGATACCCGTCAGGTTAAGGGCAGTTTTAATTTTGATTCTTTTGCCTATTATCTTCTCAACGGTGACTATTACAACAGCTGCAGTGATAATCTGAATGAGCTTAGATGTCTGTTTGAGCAAACCGCTGAATTTTTCCCAAAATTCAAGGTACTGACAGTGAACGGGCATCATTTTCACAACGCAGGTGCCTCTATTGTTCAGGAACTGGCCTTTACTCTTTCCTCTGCACACGAATATCTGGTGAAAATGCTCGAAATGAATCTGAAAGCTGCAGATATGCTTCCTTTCTTCAGGATGTCATTTGCTACAGGTTCCTCCTATTTTCCGGAGATAGCAAAACTCAGAGCTGCTCGTTTGCTTTGGGCATATATCACAAGGCATTATGTTCCAGGACAAGAAAAACTAACTCAAGTTGATATTCATTCTGTTTCGTCTTTGTGGAACAAAACAATTTTTGATTCAAACAACAATATATTGCGAACTACAACCGAAACAATGTCGGCAATAATCGGAGGAAGCAACAGCATTCATACACTCCCCTTTGACATCACGTATCAACCTTCAAATGTTTTTTCGGAAAGAATTGCAAGAAACATTCAACATATTTTAAAAGATGAATCCCATCTCGACAAGGTGATTGATCCGTCGGCAGGCTCTTATTATATAGAAACACTCACTGCAAGTATTGCTCAACATGCATGGGATTTGTTCAGGCAGATTGAGGATATGGGAGGGTTTATCAAAGCCATGGAAAATCGCTTTGTTTTTGACAGTATTCAGAAAACTGCAACTGAAAGATATAACCTCATTGCTTTAAGACGTACAAGTGTTCTGGGTGTCAATCAATATCCCAACCTGAAAGAAAGCATGGTGGAAAAGATTAGCAATCCACTGCCAAAACACAGACCTGAAAAAGCTTTGAAATTATTCCGTGGGGCACAGGCATTTGAAGAATTGCGGCTTGCAACAGGAAATTATGTTGCCAATGGCGGGGTCAGACCGAAAGTCTATCTGGCACAATACGGAAATCTTGCAATGCGAATTGCAAGGGCTCAGTTTAGCACAAATTTCTTCGGCATTGCAGGTTTTGATATTTTTGAAGGACCTTCCATCAATAATATTCAATGGACAGTGAATCAGATCAAAGAGCAAAATGCTGATATTGTTGTTATCTGCAGCTCAGATGATGAATACGGAGATCTTGCTCCCGACCTCGCAAAGGAAATTAAAAAGACAGATACTGATATTCTGGTCTTGATAGCCGGCAATCCTACTGAGCATATTGAAACACTCAAAGGTTCAGGTGTTAATGATTTTATCCATGTCAAAGTCAATGTACTGGAAACCTTGAAAGAATATCAAAGAAAACTGGGAATTAATGAATCAGTAAAATAATAACTATTTTGTACTACTCAAATTTCTAAAAATCATGCGCGCAAAATTTGAAACAATCAATTTTAAATCCATAAAACCTAACAGAAACTATTCGGATTGGGCAAAGCAAACCCCTGACCAGCCAGTGTATGAAACG
Organism: uncultured Bacteroidales bacterium; assembly: GCA_964428185.1. Taxonomy (GTDB): domain Bacteria; phylum Bacteroidota; class Bacteroidia; order Bacteroidales; family DTU049; genus CAYMAZ01. Next base: position 53,469 of record CAYRXH010000008.1, on the reverse strand, counting down.
GCAGAAAAAATTCAGGTAAAAAAACTATACGGCAAAGAGGATCTTCTTGGAATGGAGCATCTGAACTATGCAGCCGGACTACCTCCATTTCTTCGTGGTCCCTATTCTTCCATGTATGTGAACAAACCTTGGACAATTCGTCAGTATGCGGGTTTTTCAACTGCAGAAGAATCAAATGCCTTTTACAGAAGAAATCTGGCCGCAGGTCAAAAGGGATTGTCTGTTGCTTTTGATCTTGCCACACACAGAGGCTATGACTCTGATCATGAACGTGTTGTTGGTGATGTTGGGAAAGCCGGTGTGGCTATTGACTCCATTCTCGACATGAAAATTCTGTTTGACCAGATTCCCCTTGACAAGATTTCTGTTTCCATGACCATGAATGGAGCTGTTTTACCGGTTCTGGCGTTTTATATTGTGACCGCACTTGAACAAGGTGCCACCTATGAACAGCTCAGCGGCACTATTCAGAATGATATTCTGAAGGAGTTCATGGTTCGCAACACCTATATCTATCCTCCTGGTCCTTCAATGAAGATCATTGCTGATATTTTTGAATTCACTTCGAAATATATGCCCAAATTCAATTCTATTTCCATCAGCGGATACCATATGCAGGAAGCAGGTGCAACAGCCGATATTGAAATGGCATATACACTGGCAGACGGAATGGAATACATCCGTACAGGAATTGCTGCCGGCATCCCTGTTGATAGTTTTGCACCCCGTTTGTCATTTTTCTGGGGCGTTGGCATGAACCATTTTATGGAAATTGCAAAACTCAGGGCAGCACGTATGCTGTGGGCAAAAATTGTAAAACAGTTCAATCCGAAGAATCCTAAATCCATGGCCTTGCGCGCACACTGCCAGACATCAGGATGGAGTCTGACAGAACAGGATCCCTTCAACAACGTGGCCCGCACTTGTGTTGAAGCTCTTGCAGCCGCTTTGGGACACACACAGTCTCTCCATACCAACGCACTGGACGAAGCCATAGCATTGCCATCTGACTTTTCGGCACGTATTGCAAGAAATACTCAGATATATCTGCAGGAAGAAACAGATATCTGCCGGTCCATTGATCCATGGGCAGGCTCATATTATGTGGAATATCTCACTCATCAGCTGGCGCACAACGCCTGGAAACTCATTGAGGAAGTAGAAGAACTTGGTGGCATGTCCAAAGCCATAGAAACAGGAATACCAAAGATGAGAATTGAGGAAGCCGCTGCCCGCAAACAGGCACGAATTGACAGTGGCAGAGATCACATCATCGGAGTGAATAAATATAAACTTGAAAAAGAAGACCCCATTGAAATTCTGGAAGTTGATAACACTGCAGTGCGCGAAGCACAGTTGAAACGACTTGCAAAACTCAAGGCTCACAGGAACAATGACGATGTGAAGCATACCCTCAAGGCCATCACGCGAGCCTGTGAAACAGGTGAAGGCAATTTGCTGGAACTTTCAATTGAAGCAGCACGTAAACGTGCAACCTTGGGTGAGATTTCAATGGCATGTGAAACAGTTTTTGGGAGGTACAAAGCAGTGATACGATCAATTTCAGGAGTTTACTCCTCAGAATCAGGCGACAGTGAATCTTTTAAGAAAGCCTGCCAGATGGCAGACCAGCTTGCCGAACTTGAAGGACGTCGTCCTAGAATTATGATTGCCAAAATGGGACAGGATGGTCACGACCGTGGTGCCAAAGTTGTTGCCACCGGCTATGCAGACATGGGTTTTGATGTGGACATTGGACCTTTGTTTCAGACTCCTGCCGAAACTGCTAAACAAGCTGTGGAAAATGATGTGCATATTCTCGGTGTATCATCTCTTGCCGCAGGTCATAAAACGCTTGTTCCACAGGTCATTGCTGAATTGAAAAAACTTGGACGTCAGGATATTATTGTTATTGTGGGTGGTGTGATTCCTCCTCAAGACTATGATTTTCTCTTCAAAGCCGGTGCATCAGCAATTTTTGGACCCGGAACAGTTATTTCTGAAGCTGCAATAAAAATGCTTGATATTTTGATTGAAATGAGAAAGATTTGAAGATTAAATGATTGTATGTAATTGGTAATTAGTGGTTAATGACTGGTATAAAACTTCGTCATTCTACATTCAATATTCAATATTAATAGAGTGCCCTATACCCTTGTAGATTTGAAGATTGAAGAATTATATAATCGGTAAGCAGTAGTATTAAGTTTTAAAATAATATGAGTGAACAAATCCTGAACTATTTTCCTGAATTAAAGGATGAACAGATTCAGCAAATAGAGTCTTTGTATTCACTGTATGAAGTATGGAACAGCATGATCAATGTGATCTCACGGAAGGATTTTGAAAATTTCTATGTGAACCATGTGTTGCACTCGTTGTCAATTCTGAAGCACTTTAATTTTTCTGAAGGCACCCGAATACTGGACGTAGGAACCGGCGGTGGCTTTCCTGGCATTCCACTTGCAATTTGCTTGCCTCATTGCGAGTTTGTGCTCAACGATTCCATAGGTAAAAAGATAAAAGTTGCTGAAGATGTGGCAGACCATTTGAATCTTAAAAATGTCAGATGCATTGCAGAACGAGCAGAGAACATAAGGGAGGATTTTGATTTCATAACAGGACGTGCTGTTACTGCCCTGCCCGATTTTGTCAAACTGATCAGAAATAAGATTTCAAAAAATCATTGCAATGCCTTCCCCAATGGCATATTGTATCTCAAAGGAGGTGATTTTAAAGAGGAAATGAAAGCTGTCTGCATGAACTACAAAATCTATAACCTCAGTGAATTATTTAAAGAAAAATTCTTTGAAACCAAAAAACTGGTGTATTTGTTTTAAAAAAAAAATGTTAATTCAATGATGTAAAAGAAAATCTCAATTCAGCATATAACACACACAAATCGCCAATCACAATTAACAATTATCTCATTGAATCATCGGTTTTTGTATGACTTTGCCAAAAAGGTTATAGGTTACTGAAAACAGAAAGACAGAATGAGTGCGTAAAGAAGGCAAATTGGGACTAAGATTTTCAGCAATTCCGTGGGTATAACGGATGCTTATAGTCAGAAAATCATCCGGTTGATATTTGACTCCAGCAACAAATCCATAATCGAGACTTGCAAATTTTGACATGGATGTTGATGTTTCAGTCTGTGGATTATTGAGAGCAGGTAAAGACAAATTGATGAGCATGGGAAGAAATTCAATGGTGTCGAAATTTGATGGTGGAATTGTTTGAAACATTGGACAATCCTGCAGAAAGGTATTTTCTGTTTTTGCAGCAATCAGGTATGAAACATAAGGTCCTGTTTCAAAAATAAAATTGTTGTAATGAAGTTTTGCAATTATAGGTGCTTCAATTGATCTGAAAGTCACCAATCCTTTATTGCTTTCGTAAACAGAATCATTAAATGTCATTCCGGTAAATCCGATCATTTCAGTAATCAGATCAGTAATATCGGGATATCCCGGATACATCAGCTGCAATTGCTCCTGAATCCGTTCAATAGATGAATAGGTTTGTGAGTTGTAATAACTGATACTCTTTTCAGACCATGCAATTTCAAGACCAGCACTTAGCCAGTTATTGAATTTATAGTCCCCGTATAAACCGCCATATACTCCTGGTCGAAGCATTTCTTTTTCAATGCTGAAATCATCAAGACGGCTTAAATTTGTTCCTGCCACGAGGCCAGCAGAAATCTGTGTATGACCGGATAAAGAAAAGAGCATACAACCGAATATTGCTGTAACTTGAATAAAATGTTTCATAGCTGAATTGATTTTCAGCAAATTTCGAAAAAAAACCAATACAAAATGTTATTCAGAAAACCTTATTTCTGAATGGGCTGTTCATTTCTCGGTTTGACCCTGATATTGGGGGAAATCAATTCCTGTTCGGGAAGACTCCTGACAGATTTTCCTGTAGAATCAGCAGGCTGATAGCGGAATGTGGGAGAAACAACCTCAGATTCGGAATATACATTACGGTTAGCCGGTTGTTGTTTCACAGAATCCTTTTGCAACTCTGTTTGTCTGTTCTGAGCGGTTGACTTATGAACGGCAGATTGGGCAAGGCTCACCGAATTCGCCACAAACAAGATAAATAAACTGATCACTATTGTCTTCATAATAAAAAATTTCTTAGTCAAATACAGTTAAAACACAATGGTCTGCAACACTAGTACTTGTAGGATTAATCTCTACTCTCCAGGGGCTACTTGCCCATGATATAACTGGCTTCCATTGCATCACAACGGTAGTAGGAAGTCCTATGGTTGAATTGACTCTAATACCTGAAAAAGCAACTGTGCCTGAAGTAACCACATACTCTCCACCCCAGTAATCCTGGTCATAGTCAGTTATAATACTTGCTGCTTTGGCAACCTCTACTCCATTTACAAGAATTCTTGCCTGTATTAGAGCCTGTCCGAATTGAGCCATCCCAGAATTATCAGCCAAACGCGCACACAATGAAGCAAACACATAAAAAGAAGTATGTACGGGAGTAAAAGTAATTGACATTCCTGGAATATTTTGCCAGTTAGCCAGATCGGTTGTAAATTGAAGTGTTGATAACTGAACACTATGTGCATTGTTACCATACATGGGGATAGAACTTGGGGCTTGCCAAACCGGAGCTGCTCCGGCTCCCTGAGACACCAGCACCTGTCCGCTTGTTCCTGCGTTTCCATTGGGCATCAGCGCACTGGTAAACCTGATTGCTCCGTTCACATCCAGTTTCTGAGAAGGAGCTGAAGTACCTACACCTACATTTCCACCTGACTGTACCCTGATCTTTTCTGTATTGTTTGTGCGAATCACAAGATCCTGTGCATCTGTTGTTCCCAAAAAGTTGGTTGCTGGAGTAGTTCCTGCATTTCCGGTCAATGCCCATCCTGAAGAAGGGATTGTTCCTGAAAGCAAACGAACCCAGGCAGATCCGCTCCAGTAGTAAAAGCCGGGAGTGACATCATTGACAGTTGCTGTATTATAGACCAGCAAGCTTGTTGCTGGTGATGTCACCGGTGCAGCTGAAGTTGTCTGCGTCAGTGCAAGTCTGGGGACAAGTAGTCCTCTGATGGTTGAACGAAGTTCCAGAATGGCCGAGGCATCAGGTGTAATCGTTGCTTCAGAGATTCCCACATTCTGAGCAATCATTGCAGTTGACATGACTGTAAAAAGAAATGTCAACAAAAACGAAAAATACCTTTTTTTCATAGGAGTTATTTTTAATTTTATGCAAAAATAACACTAATTTACAATATAAAACAACAATTTTCTATAAAAAACAAACAAAGTGGCTGAATAATTTTCAGCCACTCTGTTTGTTCCATTGAAAAAAAAAGTGATGTCAAACTATTTTGACTCAGAATCTTTTTTAATTGATTTCACAGAGTACACTTCAGCTCCCTGCTTCTCAACGGGGCGTGAATTTTCGTTCAACTGCTGAGGTTCTTCAATCTGATGTTTTCTGCCTTCTTTTTTATTCATTGGAAGTGGTGCATTGGCAAATCTCACACCAACATGTTTTGATCTAATTTCACCATTATCAGTAAGTTCATCCTTTCTGTTTGCTATGACGAGCCATGAAAACTCAACATTAGATTGACCACCCTGAAGTTCAACAACTTCAAATCCATAGGCTGTTTTGTTGGTCACATACACTCCATTACAATCACCTTCAAGCTGGATAAACACAGTAAGGGGATAATCATCACTCACAAAAATATTATTGGAAAAGATTGGATCTAGCTGAATACTTGCTTTTCCATTAACCAATCTGCCGTGCCCCTTATCCTGAAATAGAATTTCCGGTGCTTCTGGGCAGTACATTGTAGCCTTTGTTCCGTCAGGTCTGTCAACGATGGTAGATACCGCTCCTGTCCCAACAATCTTTGAAGTTGTACCAGCATTGTCACCACCAACATACGCATAATCACCCCAACCGTTCTCGAAATAGCCTCCCCATGTATCCAGAGCCACATCTGCAGCATACCCAAAGACACCAATTGTGGACCCGGTGAAAGCACCACCTGAACCATTGGTCAGGATCATAGGCCCTTCATTATTTCCAGCTCCTGAAGATCCTGTTCCGTTTGTACCTAAATTTTGCCCATTAAGTCCTATTGCATCATCCTGAGTAACAATTCCCAACACACCATCCGCAGTGGTTCCGGTAGACTGACCCCAGACACCAACACCGGTCGCATTATTACATCCACCCATAACACCACGTGAGGCAGCAATGAAATCAGATGCTATTCCACTGATGGCTGCATTGGCAAAATATGATGTAGATTGTAAAGATCCTACAAGTGCAGCACCACCAGATTGATTGCTTGTAAAGAAGCCCCCGAATCCAATTGCTGTGCCGTTTGCAGCAGAATTCAATCCATATACTCCTGTGCCGGTATTGAGTGAACTGGCACCAATCACTCCGTTTCCGTTGGTACTGGTGACCCCTGAAATGGCTGAATTGGAATACACTGTTGTGCTTTGCATGGTTGCACCGATTGTTGGTCCGCCAGTCTGTCCTGAGGCTGCATATATTGCAGAGCCTGCCCCCGCACCGTTGGCCGCTGAATTGACAGCATATAACCCATCTCCCCCTGCATTGATATTCTGTGCCTGGACACCTGCATAGGCTACTACATTATTGATACCTATCACACCACGGGTTACTGTACCCCCATCACCCCAAACTCCGGCACCACCTGTTTGTGAAGAAACACCTACAAGACCACACCCTGCACCTGCTCCGGTTGCAGCTGTGTTAACACCCCACACAGCATCGGCAGCCCCAGACTGCTGTTCTGCCCAGACAGGATATCCACCGTTGCCGTAAGCAGCAACTGCAGTTGGAAAGGTTGGAGATACAACCACAGTAAACGCATCTGTCGGATCAATTGCTATTGAAGTATTCACAAGAAAATTCCCTGCACTGAGAATTCTTGAACGTTCAGTATTATTGGTTCTCATCACAAATGGCTGACTATTCACAGATCCAATGAATTCTGTTCCTGCAAGAGTATTTCCTGTCAACAACCAACCGGCAGCACTTGGTGGAGCCGGCCCAAATGTTCCGTTGCCAAGAAGGACATCTGTGGCATTCCCGCTGAAATTTGTAATTGAAAGATCTCCGTTTGCATTTGTGCGAACAATTGCTCCGTTTGGTCCCGAAGGATAATTGGCAAAGCGAACAGTCCCTGTGGTATGCAGTTGTGTAGCAGGTGTGGTTGTTCCTATGCCTACATTTCCCGTGGATAATACTCTTATTCGTTCAGTGTTGTTCGTTCTGATTACAAGAGGTTGATTATCTGTTGTTCCCAAAAAGTTTGTTGCTGGAGTAGTTCCTGCATTTCCGGTCAATGCCCATCCGGTTGTGGGAAGAGTGCCTGATAAAATCCTGACCCAGGCTGAGCCACTCCAGTAATAAAATCCGGGAGTGACATCATTCACTGTTGCAGTGTTATATACCAGCAAACTGGTGGCTGGTGATGTCACAGGTGCAGCTGAAGTTGTCTGCGTCAGTGCAAGTCTGGGGACAAGTAGTCCTCTGATGGTTGAACGAAGTTCCAGAATGGCCGAAGCATCAGGTGTAATGGCTGCTTCAGATATGCCAACATTTTGTGAAAATGATAAAATTGAGCATAAAAGAAGCCCGGCAGAAATAGTTATTAAACGTGAAATTCTTTTCATAAGCGGTAATTTTTGTTGTAAAAATAGTATTTTTTTTACAACTAAAAGTACTTCAGTAAGTTTTTTAAGCTTTTTAACGTTTAATCTGCATTAATACCAGAGATCTGTCAAGTGCTTCATAATTGACTGCGCACCTCCTGTCCCGTAATTTCCTCCTTGAAACACAAGCCTGTATGTGTATGTTCCCGGTGCAAGATTAAGATCGGGGTAGATAATGGCCACTGATGTATTCCCAGTTGACATGTTATATGGTGCTGAAGTGGGTAAACCACATGCAACTGCAGATTCGGTTTTCCATACATTGACAACATTGTTCACAAAGTTATCATTTGAGCGCTGCAGCCATATCTGAAACCTGTTTGCATTGGGAAGTGATGCAAGATTGAGTGTTCGAATAGAAACAGAACCCATCACAAGGACTCCGCTGTTTTCAACACCTGAACTATCGGTTATTGTAATTGAATGAGTGGTACCATCTATAATACATGCTGAAGCAACATCATTATATGTGATCAGCGGTTGAGAATTGCTGCGGGTTGTTACACCTCCAATATTTGTAGGAAGTCCAAGACTTGATGATGCCACAGCACCCCCTGGAGCAGGTGATGAAACATTGGTTGTACAGGCAACTGTATTTCCGGTTAGTTCCTGATTTAGAAAATCTCCATAAAACCTCATGGAACCTGTATCTGCAATCTCTATTCTCTTGGTTGCATTTGTTGAAATATTCAAAGTAACTGCATCAGAAGTTCCTATATAATTAGACACCGGGTTTGTACCGGCATTTCCGAGCAATTCCCATGAAGGATTGGAACTGCCACCACCACCTGAGATTAATGCGGTCCATTTTGTTCCATCCCAGTAATTATAACCAGGAACTACATCATTGATTGTATTAGTATTAAACACCAGCAGACTTAATGCTGGAGAAGTAATGGTTGTGACATCAAGAGTTGAGTTAAGTGCCACTCTTGGAAAAAGGACACCCCTATTATTTGACTGAACTTCAAGCATACTGGAAGGATCGGGGGTGAACGGACTATCAGAAATTCCGACATTCTGGACACTTACTAAAAACGGGATCAATGTAGAGCAATAAAAAATAACGCAGAATATTAAATATTTCCTAAGTTTTTTTTCAAAAGTATTGAATTGAATTAGCTTAAGGATTGTAATCTTATTTCAGCCCCTGAATTTAAACAAAAAACAGTGAGTAAACTCTAAATTGATTTCATAAATTTCCATAGATTTTTTTGTAATTTCGCAAAAGACTTATTGCTGATGATTTCACAGGATGATATTCAAAGAATACATGAAGCCTGCCGCATAGAAGAAGTGGTTGGGGAGTTTGTTTTTCTCAAAAAAAAAGGCGCAAATTTCTGGGGTTTGTGTCCTTTTCATAACGAAAAGACTCCATCATTCTCAGTATCTCCAAGCAAAAACATCTATAAATGTTTTGGATGCGGGGCTGCGGGTGGAAGTGTGAATTTTGTGATGCAGCACGAAAATTATACTTACCCCGAAGCGTTGCGGTTTCTGGCGAAAAAGTACAATATTGAAATCATAGAAAAGGAAATCTCTGCTGAAGAAAAACAAACAGAAGATGAAAAGCAGCTGTTATTCAGACTTCATGAACTGGCTCAGAAATTTTATTCCGAATATCTGCACAACAGTGATGAAGGAAAAAGTGTGGGGCTTTCTTATCTCAAGGGCAGAAAGTTCAGTGACAATGCCATTGAGAAGTTTGGTCTTGGTTATGCCCCTGATGGTAAAAACGGTTTCGTTGCCTGGGCAATTTCACAGGGATATAAACATGAAGATCTGAAAACCGCCGGTCTGGCAGTTGACTCTCCCACACCCCTGGATAAATTCAGAGGAAGGGTTATTTTTCCCATCTACAGTATTGCCGGGAGAGTGCTTGGGTTTGGTGCCAGAATGCTGAAAGCAAACGATCAGGGACCCAAATATCTCAATTCTCCCGAAACTCCAATTTATCACAAAAGCAAGGTTCTTTTCGGTCTAAATCTTGCAAAAAATGCCATTCAGAAGCACGACAACTGCTATATTGTGGAGGGCTATACGGATGTTATTTCACTGTATCAGGCAGAAATTCAAAATGTTGTTGCCTCTTCGGGCACAAGTCTGACAGATGATCAGATACGACTCATTAAACGACATACTTCCAATGTAACCGTACTATTTGATGGTGACCCCGCTGGTGTCAAAGCTGCATTCAGGGGTATTGATATGCTTCTGGATGCAGGAATGAACGTAAAAGTACTCCTTCTGCCCGACAATGAAGATCCCGATTCATTTGCCACAAAAAACAGAGATCAGGATATTGTCACATATTTTGAAACACATGCTCAGAATTTCATTAAATACAAAGCTGAATTTCTTAGTAGTGAAGCAGGGAATGATCCTGTCAGAAAGGCAACTATCATAAAAGATATTGTTCAGAGTATTGCCAGAATTCAGGATGGAATTACAAGGGCACTTTTTGTTCGAGAATGCAGTGAAATCATCAGAATGGATGAAACTCTGCTTGCTGCTGAAGTGTCAAAAATACTCAGGAAAAGATTTGCTGAACAAGGGAAAACTAAAGCAGAACCGACCCAATACAATGAACCTGAATTCACACATGATAATCAGATCATTGAATCAACCAACAGATTCATGTATCTGGAAAACCGGATTGCAGGCTTGCTGATCAATTATCACAATCACACCATCCCGGTTATGATTATTGATGATAACCAACAGGAAATTGAAATACAGATGCCTGTTACTGACTTTATAATGCAGACACTGCTGGAAGATGAATATACAATGAAAGATATTATGGCATCACAGGTATTTAATTTTTTCAGGAAAGCATATGAAGAAACATTATTACCCGACCCACATTCATGGATTTTATCTCTCCGGAATGATAAGTTAATCAAGTACGTCATCAATCTTATGACATCTCCTTTTGTTCTCAGCCCAAATTGGCTTAAAGAACTGAATATCAAAGTTCTGAGCATTGACAATGCCCCCGAATTGCTTTCCAAGGAAGTAAAATATACTGTGATGCATTACAAACTGCTCCGTTTGCAAGAAGAATTTGATACACTAGACAAAGTTTTGGAAAACACAAAGGATGTGAATGAGCAGAACCAGATCATTGAAAGCATGAAACACATCCAGGCAGTTATGAAAGAAATCGGTTCTCGCCTTGGAATCATCAGACTTGACTGATTATGAATGAAGACATCTATTTTAGAAAACAAGTATTCCGGAAGAATATCAGGGAGCTGAAAAAACTGGTTTCCTCTGAGGAGAAGTTGAAAAAATCACATCTAATCTTTTCTGATCTGGAGAAACGACAGTACTTTTCAGATGCAAAAAATATTCTGTGTTACTGGTCTATGCCAGATGAAGTTCAAACTATTGAATTCATTATCAGAAATATGCACCTCAAACAGTTTTTTCTTCCTGTTGTTCGTGGCGAATATCTTGAGATAAGACAATTTGAAGGTACTGAAAAGATGACAAGCGGAGAAGCCTTCAATATTAGTGAACCTATTGGTAAAATTCTTGATGATCTTTCATCCATTGATCTGATCATTGTTCCGGGTATTGCATTTGACAAAAAAATGAACAGACTCGGTCGCGGCAAAGCATACTATGACACATTACTACCAAATATGAAAGGCTTCAAACTTGGTGTTTGCTTTGATTTTCAGTATTTTGATGAAATACCAGCAACTTGTCTTGATATCAAAATGGACGAGGTCATTGTGGCCTAAAAATTGCAAAAGTTCAAGTTATTACATCATTTTTTTTAATTTTGTATCCTACTTCAATAGTAATATGAAACATCTCATTTTTACAGCAATCTATATCCTTCTGATGCATACACTGAGCGGACAGAATAATTTCTCTGCAAGCATCTCTTTTGAAAAGGCACCAAGTCAAACTGTTAGCATTGAAACTTTTAATAAAGGATGGTTTCAGAAAAGAAGTCTTCCTCTTAAGAACAACAACATCAGCATTGATCTAGAACTAAAACAGCTTGAATTCTTCAAAATTTCATTTAATCCCAATGTCTTTGTTGTGCTTATTGCCCTCCCTGGTGAAAAGGTAAACATAAGTGTTGACTTGGAAAACATCTTTACCAGCATACAGATTAAGGGTTCACCAAATACTTCTCTGGTTTATGAGCAGGAACGGATTCAATTTCTGCTTCAATCTCAGATAGACAGTCTCATTGCTGAATTCAACGCCATTCCGGTGATAATTAAAAGTGCTGAACTCACTTCAGCGTATCAGTTAAAAATTGACTCCGTCAATGAAGTTAAAAATGCTGAACTGCTGAAGTTTCTCAATGCTAACACTTCGTCTCCTGCTGCGCTTTTCTTTATTGAAAAACTTGATATCGGCACTTATCTTGAACTTTATTCACAAATTGCAGACAATCTTAAAAAAACATATCCTGAGCATCCGATTATTCAAAATTTTTATTCACGTATTGAAACAGAAAAGCAAACCGGTATCGGAGCAAAGCTGGACAATATCAAATTACCCGGTATTTCAGGAGACAGTATTTCACTGTTCCCATTGAAAGGAAAAGTTGTCATTATTGATTTCTGGGCATCCTGGTGTGGACCCTGTCGTCGTGAGAACCCACATAAGGTTGAAATGTACAACAAATATAAAGACAAGGGTCTTGCATATTATTCCGTTTCTCTTGATAACAACGTTGATGGGTGGCGCAAAGCCATCATTGATGATTATCTGTCATGGTCAGACCATGTGAGTGAGCTGAAAGGATGGGGATCAGTCACATCCAGAAAATATGGAGTTTCTTCAATACCTGCAAATATTATCATAAACTCTGAAGGAATCATCGTTGGAAAAAATCTCAGAGGGAAACAACTTGAGGATTTATTGGAAAAATTACTGGGTAGTTAGTTTTCCTATGTCAACAAAAGGATTGAGATACGCTATCAGATTCACTAAGAAAAAATCAATTTACTGATAATTATTCTTGTATAGTTTTTAAAATCGTTTCTGCATCAACACCAAGCAAATGCAATGTCAGTATTGCAGCATTAACTGAGTCATATACAAATCCTTTCCGATCAAACAACATCTGGTTTTCAATTACTGCATGAAAAATTGAATGACCGTTTCTGAAAATATTCAATGAATTTCCATCAGAAATTGAAACAATTGCATTGGAATTGAGGAGTTTGCGTGTAAGAGTGTTGTTTTTATCATGAGAAAACCAGGCAATTCCTGAATAAACACGATCAGCCATCTCTGCTGTATAATCATCACAGGCATTCAATATAGCATATCCGTCGCTTCTGACTTCCTCGGCAACGACTGATTTGGCATAAGCAATATCTTCAATTTTTTTCACATCTAGTTCTTTCAAATGTACATCAGCAACATTGAGAACAACACCAATATCTGACAGTTGATATGATAATCCGGAAATAAATATACTTTCAGCAGGTATTTCACAAACAGCAATATCTATATCATTACTTTGTAGCAACAGCTCAGTATGAGGATTTCCGCTTTGAAATTCAGCATCGGTTTTCAGATTTCCGAAAAACACTCCGTTTGATGTTGAAGTTGCAGTATTCATCCCTTTCAGTTTCAGCCCTTTTGCAATAAGTTCAGCACAACTTGTTTTTCCATATGATCCGGTTATTGCAATAAGGGGAATATGATCTGGCTGGTTTTGACTAAACAAATAATTCAGATATTCATCGGGTGTATGAATTGTATTTGCAAGATGGTCAGGAATAGTTTTCATTGATGATGGAATCCATTGTTGATATTTTCCTGAGCCAAGCATAACAGAATTTTTTGACTCAGAATACATCCATGGTATTTGCCTTTCAGAAGCTTCATGAATCAATTGTTCAGTGAACTCTGAATGTTTACCAGAGTTCTTTAATTCAATTAACCTGGCAATGACAGGAATAACATCAAAAGGTTCATTTTTGAGAATTGAGTTAACCAGTTGAATGGCAGCCTTTCCGGCATAAAGTCCAGCGAGTTCATTAAAATATCTGAATACTATGTTATAGACTCCTGGTGTCAGAGTACTTCTGGTTTTGCCGTAGGATACGTCCATTCCGCCCAGGGTCTGAAGCTCAATGGCTACATGTTCAATAACATGTCCGAGCAGTGTTCCATCCTTAACCCGAATGAAAAAGCCACCTCTCATGCCTTCGGAGCAATGATGTTCAATGAGTGTGGGCAATGTCATGCTAAGTCCCTGGTAAAAACCATCAATCTCACTGGTATATACCTCATCATATTCATTCAGTGCTGTTCTCATATGAATTACAGGACCACCGCTGAAAAAGTTGGCACCTTTTAAAACAGAGATCTTTTCAAGGGTAACAGGCCCTGCATTGCAGAAGGAATCACCGACCATATGATCAGGAGTATTCACATCAAGCTATTTAACACCAATAAAACGAATCACTGAAACCCTGCCCTTATGATATGAACCTTCGTGAATTTCACGTTCAATGGTCTGCAGCATTTCAAATTTGAAACACGGGAAGTCACTCATAATTTCCTGCTCAGAATACAGGAGTTCATTTTCTCTTGGCCCACCCGTATCAAATTTCAGCTGATCCTTGGAAAACACTTCCATGATCATTTTCCCGCCCGGGCGAAGTCCATCCCATATTTTCACAGAAAGTATCCGTCTTTGCTGCCTTGGCATATGAAGAAAAAATACACCACCGAGATTATAATAATCTAGTTTGGGTTGATGAAATAGAACATTTTCAACAGTATAGTTGATTCTGACCCCCTTTTCTCTGGACAGTCTGATTGCTTTATCCATTCCCTGCTGGCTGATATCTATGGCATCTACAGTCCAGCCTTTCTGTGCAGCATATACTGCATTTCGTCCCTCTCCCTCACCCAAAAGAATTACTTTGCCGGCAATCTGTTCTTCAAGATATTCCTTGAAAAAATCATTGGGGTCTTTTCCATATACATACTCTTTGGATGCATATCGCTCATTCCAGAATTCTGAACTCATAATTTGATATTTAATCATTCAGTAAAAACTGGATATCTGCCATTTTATCGTATTCCACAAGTAGTTTTGCGTATTCAAAGATTACCATTGGACGGTTTCCCATCAGTTGAATACTGTTGCCTTCAATTCGAAGCAGAGTTCCTTCACGCAAACCAACAACCCTCATTTTCCTATTGACAGCAAGAAACTCTTCAATTCTTTGCTGACGGGTTTCGCCTCCATGTCCGGCTGGATTAACATCCAGATAATGCGGATTTATCTGAAAAGGAACCAGATTCAAACAATTGAATGATTCGGGCTCTATGATGGGCATATCGTTGGTTGTTTTCATGGTAGGGCAGGCAACATTGGCACCGGCACTCCATCCTGCATAGGGCATCCCATCCAGCACTCTCTCACGTATGGCTTCCATCACACCATAGCGATGCATTTCGCTGACCAAATGAAAGGTATTACCACCTCCAACGGCAACTGCTTCGGCCCGCTTAACAGATTCAACAGGATCAGATGTCCGGTGGATAGACTGAACAGTGAGCCCAAGTTCTACGAAAACTTCAGCTACACGCTTTTCATACGCATCATATGATGACAAGAGGTTCTCGGGGGCAAGATTGACCCCTGCATAGGGAATAAATATAATGTTTTTTACTCCGTGTGAGTGATAAAATTCCCGGATGTATTCACGGGGCCACCCAAGGTAAGGTTCACCTGAATTGGTGGAATTACTGATTAATAATAACTTTTTCATATCTGATTTAATTTTTTTTCCATGTTTTACGGTATGATCTGCTAAAATACAAAAAATATTCTTCTCCTTCAGTATATTTAAGGATATTAATTTTAAAATTCGCCTCAGGATCGGCAATTTTATCTCTCACAGCCAACTTCTGCCCTATTTTTGTCTGTTGCTGAATAGTTTGTTCTTTAGAATATCCCAATTTTCTCATTTCATCAAGCGTGAAAAAAGCATCGTCCCATTGCTTTTGTTCAATAAAAAAATCAAAACCTTTTAGGAGAAAATCAATGTCTTTTTGGGATGCAATGAATGACGAAAGTGTTTGTCGCTTCACTCCCCACATAAACAATAATTGTGATGAAGCAAGCAAATCGACAATGAAATATTGAGAAATGGCCTCTGTCCACTTTTTATCCTGAACCAGTTCCTGCAGTCTCATGTTTTCGGTTTCAAACTCAACCCCTGATCTCACTTTCACTTTCATATCAAGTACAAGTTCGATGGGCAATCGACATGATGTATTTGACTGGCAAACACTTACTGTATTCTGCAGCAATTGGTCTGCTTTGACAAACTCCTGATGATTCAAAAGGCTATCAACTTGATAAAGATAAAGGGAAATATCATTTTTCAGGCTGTCACAAATACGTTCCCCAATGAGTTTAAAAAGATCATTTTGAAGTTCTGAAAGTGTATCATTCAGTCGCATTCCGGTTCTTTGAATCATCTTTAAATAATTGTCATTTTCTTGTTGTAACTGAGTGATTGTCATTCGGTTTTCAGTAGCCAGAGTTTTTAAATACAACTTTGTAAGTACCGGTGTTCCGGCAATATTACTCAGTGAATCAATATGTTCAAATTTTATTAGCCTGTATTTCTCCTGAATGTCATAGGCTTTCATAAAATGCTCCCAGGCCGGTTCCATAAAACCATGCTCCAGATTTGACAATGCTTCAGAAATTTCACCATGATAATAGAAAGTTTGAATTTCAACTTCTGCACTCCTGTATCTTGCATCAAAATCAAGTTCTTCATAAGTAAGAATAAAATCTGTCAGAAGTTTCATTCTTGTTTCTGCGGCAATGTAATTTTTATTTTCAATATCTGATTCAATTTTGCTCATACGATCTCCGTAAAGTCCCTTTAAAGCAAGAGTCCACTGCTGGGACATACTGCTGCAATCGATTGAACCCACAGAATCACAATAGCTTTTCAGCCACTCTGCAGTATCAAATGCTTTCTGATATTGCTTTTTGATATTCAGTTGTGTGATGTCCCTCAAACAGGCTTCAAAAAGCAGCGTATAGTATTTTTCTGCTTCAACTGATGTAATTATATATGTAGCATTTGCTTTCTGATAATCAATAGCCTGCTGAATATATATTCGCGCAATTTCAAACCTTTTATTTTCAATAGCTTTATCCACAACAACAAGTAAAGACTTATACAAACCATACTTTACCTGAGCCATAAGTTTATCCATTGATTCGAAACAATCAAGTTGTGGTGCGACAGTACAAATCTCCATCCCCTTTTCAAGCAATTCTTGAGCAGATGTATATTCCTGCCTTACAATCATTCTCTGCACTGATTCATCAATGGAAGATAGAAGAAAACATGTGACTTCTGAAAGTCTTTTTTCAATTTCAAGCCCGGGAATTGTGAAACTGTATATAAAAACAATCCTCATTGCAGCACTGTCCAAGAGGCCTTTTTTGTAATCAAGCCATACAAGTTCGGTCAATGCAGGTACAAAAACAGGATTATATTCTACTGCTTTATTATAATAATGTCTGGCTGAGTCAAATTTCTCTGCCTGATATTTCTGTAAGCCCTTTTCAAAATAGAGTCGGTCCAGTTGTTCCAGTTTTTTATTGATCTTAAACCTCAGTGCACTCATACTCTGATAAAAATCTTCCATTCTTTTTACAAAACCAATGGGGTCAGTATTCCACAAATTCAACTCATTCTGAAAATCGCGCTGCATAAGCAATTCATATTCTTTCTCAACTTCTTTCAGAACAATGTTATTGAATGCTACCCTCTCAATCTGATCAAGATTGATGCTGTTCATCATTTCCGTGAGAACTTCAATTTTTCTGTCAGAAGCATAATAATCATGAATGAGTGCCACTCCTTTAAGGAATCGCTCTCGTGAATGCTCGCCCCACTGCAGGTTAATATTTTCTATACTTGCATAATATTCACTCATCTTCAGAGTATCCTGAAAAGTGTCCCTCAGAATTGTGTAATATCCCAAATGATCATTCATCTGAACTTCAGGATAAACATGGCTGAACACAATCACATCGGGCGTGTCTTTTCTGAATACCCTGAGCTTGAAATATACAAAATCAGGATGCAGAATGTGGGCAATGTTGATTCCTCTGTACATCACATCACCACTCATCCTGAGTTCCTTCAATTCGCAAAAAATACTGTATGAAAGAGAATCAAGCCTCTTCAACTGAATCATTGACCTGTAGTCAATACTGATCTTCGTTACATCGGCACTTTTAGGATATGCTCTTGCAATTTCAGTAAGTATGAAATCAGAGACCTGTGTATTGATTTCTTTGGTCCCGGAAATCCTCAATTCCTGATGATGGGATGTGGTATGTTCATACACAGTTGGCTGGGAATAAACCAAAGAAAAAGAACTCAAAATCAGAGGTAGTAAAAATAGAGATCTCAGAAACATCCTGATAAGAAAATTTCAGCAAACTTAAGTGTTTTTTTTGACCTCAGAAGGAGATTTTTTCAGGTCTCAATGAATGCTTCATCATCAAACTTTCTTGACACAAGCAAGAAAATAAAAAATCAATTTGTGAATATCAAATTTATTCCTTTCATTTGTCTTCATTTCATTAGGGTTTATTATGAAAAAAATCATTCCTGTATGTTTCTTTCTGATAATTTCAATTCAGATCACTTTTAGCCAGATTACTGAATTTACCTTCGGTGCTACACGAATGCTGATTCCTCAGCAGCTTGACAGTGTGCTTATTGAAAATTTGACATAGGGAGTGAAACGATGCTGTATTATTCAAACACAATACTTGTCCTTTCCGGGCTTCTATGAATAACCCCTTTTCAAAGTAGTCACAACAAAATCATTCCTGCCTACCCTAATCCCGATGATGTGTGCAGGGTGATCCTGTCCAAAGGCATGTTCCTTCTGATGCAGAGTGGAAACAGATGGAAATGTATGTGGAAATGTAATCCATAAATGTTGACGCTACAGATTGGCTTGGTAACCAGAAAAATGGCGGAAAGTTGAAATCATCCTCCCTGACATACTGGAACCTTCCCAATACAGGAGCAAGCAATTTTACATCATTGTCAGGCATACTCAGAAGAATTTGTTTTGACGTAGGATACTTCTATTATATTGGCAACACAGGTTATTTTGGTCAGAAACTGTGAACAGAAACAACTATGCATAGTTCAGAGAACTTCATTATACCCAGAAAAAAGTGTATAGAAATAATTTTGACAAATATTTTGCTTTCCCAGTCTGGTGCGTCAGAGATTAGTAAATTTTAAACATTATCCCTTTTCAGTTTTACAATACCTCACCAAGTTTGAGTGAGTTTGTCATCCCCATTTCCTGAATAGGCATGCTGGCAGTGTGGACTATCAGATCACCGGTAACAACATGTCCGTTTTTTTTCAGAAAATACTGAACATCTTCAATGGTATGATCGGTGCTGATGGTTTTGTCATAATGATAACATCGGACCCCCCAGACCAAATTCAGTGTAGTGATGAGATCTCTGTTAGCTGTAAACGCAAAGATATGGGCTTTTGGTCTCATCCCTGCAGCCCGCATTGCAGTATAGCCAGAATTGGTCATCGTTGTAATGACCTTTGCTCCCACCCTTGCTGACAGCTTACATGCATTGAAACATATGGAATCGGAAATATATCTTGAGTGGTTCTTTTCAGGAACAGTTTCACGCTGATAGATTTCATCACACTGTTCAATTTCTGTAATAATTTTCACCATGGTTTGCACTACCCGAAGCGGAAATTTCCCCACTGATGTCTCGCCGCTAAGCATGAGTGCATCTGCACCGTCAATAACTGCATTGGCAACATCATTGACTTCGGCTCTGAATGGAGTAGGTGAATCTATCATGCTCTGCATCATTTGTGTAGCAATAATGACCGGTTTCGCATTTTTCAAACATAAATCAACTATGGATTTCTGAATCATAGGGACCTTGGCAAGATCCATTTCAACACCGAGATCTCCCCTGGCAATCATAACTGCATCAGCATGATTCACAATTGAATCAATATCACTGACAGCTTCGGGTTTTTCAATCTTTGCAATCACCCTGGCTGTTCCCCCGGCATTAGCAATCAAATGTTTCAGTTCGATAACATCAGCTGCGGAGCGTACAAACGAAAGTCCTATCCATTCAATTTTTTGCTGCAGAGCAAATTCCAGATCTTCAATATCTTTTTCAGTAAGACATGGCAAGCCGACTTTTGTCTGAGGAAGGTTAAATCCCTTGTAGGATGTGAGAAGTCCACCATATACAACTTTGGTGGTAATTTTTGAAACTTCGTCAGAATCAACTACTTCAAGGGTGATATTTCCGTCATCCAGCAAAATAAGTTCTCCCTTTTTTACATCAGCAGCAAGCCTTTCATAAGAAACTGAAATCATTTCGTCTGATCCAATAACTTCCTGCGTACTGACAACAAGTGTTTTCCCTTCAACAAGCGTCACTCCTCCCTCCTTCATTTTCCCTGTTCTCAGCTTTGGTCCCTGCAAATCTGCCAGTAAAGCAACAGATGTTCCCAGTACTGAATTGAGAGCCCTCACATCATGAATAGCCTTCACTGCATCTTTATGAGGAATATGGGAAAAATTCAGTCTGAACACATCAACCCCTGCTTCCATGAGATCTCTTATCAACTGAGGATCACAGCTGGCAGGTCCGAGTGTGGCAATAATTTTTGTACGATTATAATGCATTGGAATGTGTTTTCTGCAAAAATAGAAAAATTAAAATGCTTTACATCCAGTGATTTCAAGTATAAGAATTCAATCCCCTGAAATTAAAAAACTATATCGTTATTTCGTGGACTCAGACTATAAATGTGCATTCACATTACTGAACAATGATCAGATGATAATTCTTTTTCCCTGTCTGCACAATCAGGTATTTGTTTTGAATAAGCATGGAAGTTTCTACAGTAAATTCAGGAGTTATTTTCTGCTTGTTTACAGAAACGGCATTCCCTTGAAGCATTCGTCTAGCTTCGCCTTTTGAAGGGAGCACTGATGTGAGCCCTGACAGAAGATCGACAGCTGAAACTGGAAAACTGTTTAAGGAACAGAAATGAGTTGGAACACCATCAAACACACTGAGCAGATATTTTTCATTCCACTGGTTCATCACATCAATGGTTCCTTTTCCGAATAAAACCTCAGATGCCTCAACAGCAGTTCGATAATCATTTTCAGAATGAACCAGAGTCATCATTTCCTTTGCCAGAGTTTTTTGAAGCAGTCGTTCATGAGGCGCCTTAGCATGATCAGTTAAAAAATTGTTCACTTCATCCCGACTGAGTAAGGAAAAAATTTTGATTTGTTTTTCAGCATCAGCATCGCTGACATTGAGCCAGAACTGATAAAATGCATAAGGACTTGTTTTTTCAGGATCAAGCCACACATTTCCCTGTTCTGTTTTTCCAAATTTTCCGCCAT
This sequence comes from uncultured Bacteroidales bacterium, assembly GCA_964428185.1. GTDB lineage: Bacteria > Bacteroidota > Bacteroidia > Bacteroidales > DTU049 > CAYMAZ01. The sequence continues at coordinate 32,239 of CAYRXH010000008.1, read as the reverse complement.
CAGCTTTTGTCAGAAGAGGGCAAGTGAGGGCGTATGCCTCGCCTCCCAGTTTTCTTCTGATAAGCTCGGTACCTGTAGTAATATTTCCCCACTGATCGCTGCCCCCCATCTGCAGTTTGCAGTTATAATGCTGATAAAGATGCCAGAAATCTGCTGCCTGCACAAGTTGATATGAGAATTCAGTGAATGAGAGTCCGGCACCATCTTCGGCAAGTCGTTTCTTCACTGAATCCTTTGACATCATATAGTTCACTGTAATGTGCTTCCCGATTTCACGTATAAAATCAAGAAATGAATACTTGCTCATCCAGTCATAGTTATTGACCATAATTGCATGATTGGACAGTGATGTGTCAAAATTGAGCAGGCGTGAGAGTTGTTGTTTCAGACTTTCCTGATTATGACGAAGGGTTTGTTCATCCAGAAGATTTCTTTCCTGCGATTTGCCTGAGGGATCACCAATCATACCGGTGGCACCTCCAACAACGAGTATGGGCTGATGACCTGCATTTTGAAAATGTTTTAGCATCATCACTGAAACAAGGTGTCCTATATGCAATGAATCAGCAGTCGGATCAATACCCACATAAGCAACTCCACGTTCTCTTTTCAGATATTCTTCAGTGCCGGGAATCATATCATGAATCATCCCACGCCAACGGATTTCTTCAATAAAATTCTTCATTGTTTACATGCAATTTGCAGCAAAGATAATCAGACTTTGCAAAAAGTGGCAATAAGGAGTTACAGGAGTATTAAAAAACTAATCCCTCCCCCAAGAGTAAAAAAGGTTTCAAAATTGTTATAAAACCCAAATCCATAAAAGAAAGTCCATGAAAAATGCTCACTGTAAATTTCAAGTCCGGGACCTGTTCCGATATGATAGAGACCATGTTCATAATTATACAACTCCCCGTCAATATTATATGATTCATCTTTATAGGTTTCATACCAATATGAATTCGTCAGATGAAAAAACAAATTATATTTCCCATTTCGATGAACAGAGTACATCATAGAACCACCAAGAATTCCAAGAAAATTATTTCCATTTGAATAAGAATTGTTCACAATAAAAACATTTGTCTGAAAACCAATCTTTCTTGGGAAATAATTATATGTTAATATTCCGCCTGAAAAACTGCCGATATTCAAACCTATTCCATGTGGATTCCGTTTCAGGGGTTCCTGTCCCGAAGTATCAATAGCGACAAACAGAAATAAGATTACAATCAGTGTAAGTATTTTGAATTTCATAATCCTTGTTTTTTTAAAATTTAACGAACAGGCTTCCTCCGGCTCCAAACATTGAAAATGTTTGCAGTTTATTGTAAAATCCAATACCATAATACACGGAACAAGAAATTCTTTTCCAGTGTATTTCGATGCCCACACCGGTTCCGGGATTAAAATCCATGTAGATTCTTTTCACCTCATCACCTGTTATCCAGTCATAACTCATAAACTCTCTGTAGAAAAAAGCAGAGCTCAGATGATAATAGATATTGAATTTATCAAATTTGTTTAGAGAATATAAAAATGAACTACCGAGAGAAATATTGGTCTTTACTCGGCTGAAATAGGAGTAGTTGTTCACCTGAAATCCAAATTTATCAGGAAAATATTTATATGCAAGCCCATATCCTGTGAAGGAACCAACTGTAATTCCAACAGCGTGTTGTTTAACTTTTTCACCATCACCGGTATTTTGAGAAAATGACAGGATTCCTGAGATTAAAAAACATAGAAAAAAAACATATTTCATAAGCCAATCATTTAAAATTGATAATATAGTCCGGCTCCGAATCCCCACATGGAGTACACTTCAAAATTTCTGCGGAATCCCATTGCATAATATGCGTTCATCATAAATCTACCAAGGGAATAGTCAACACCGATCCCATATCCTGCACTCAGGTTCTCCATTGCATTCCCATTATTTGTGTCATAATAATTTCTTGTTTTACGATAATTATATCCTGAACTAAGATGAGCATAAAGATTAAATTTACTGTCTCTTGCCAGTGAATACATCAAAGATCCTCCAATGCTGAAGAAAGTTGTTCCGGAACGTAAGGTTTGATGAAACACCATACTGTTCACCTGAAAACCAAATTTCTGAGGAAAGAATCTGTATGAATTGCCCCATCCGCTGTACATTCCACAATGAAAACCAACAGCATGGGAAAAATTGTCCCTGGCTGGTTTTTCCTGTGCCAAAGTACTATTGACCATTAAGAAAAATACAATAATCAGTGGTAAAAAAAGTTTCATTCTTGTGAGCTATTTAAATATTCATCAATATTAATAAAAAAAACCATAGCAGCCACATTGCAATTCTTAAAAAAACATTAATTTTGAAAAATCAACCATAAAACGGCACATCATTTGTTTGCTCACACATTCATCACCTATCAATGAAACAAGGCTTTTCAATTCTGCTGCTTACATTTTTCTTTCTGCCTTTTCTGCAGGCACAGGATCATGATCCATCCAAGGGTATTGTGACCAAGGCTGTTATCATTGACGGAGATACAGTTCCTGTATTCTGGATTCCTGAAGTCCGAATCACAGCACCAATTACATTCAAAAGCAAGGGACAGGCAATAACATGGACCAAACTAGTTCAAAATGTGAAGCGTGTTTATCCCTATGCGAAAATGGCTGCCAGAAAGATGAAGGAATATAACGAGTTGCTGAGGCCCATTGAAAGCAAACGTGAACGGAGAAAAATGATAGACCAGATGCAGGATGAGTTATTTGCAGAATTTGAACAGGAGTTGAGGGGACTTACAATTTCACAGGGGAAAATCCTTGTGAAACTTATAGACAGAGAAACAAGTTTTACGACATTTGATATCATCAAAGAATACAAAGGCTCAATCATGGCCGGTTTCTGGCAGATTGCAGGAAGCTTTTTCGGTTACAACCTGAAAGAGCCTTACGAACCCTACGGGAAAGATAAGGAAATTGAAACCATTGTGATAATGATCGAAAACGGGACTATCTGAAACCCTTATTCAGCGATTGAAGTCGCACTCTGGGGACCTTCTGTAATTTCAGAAAATTTTATATCAGCTGGAATTTCAAATTTTTCTTTAGGAATTTCAACATTTTCCTGAATATCAGTTACAGTCACCGAAGTTTTGATTCCCATCATATTTCCTTCTGATTTCATTGTAATCCCTTTCCAGATTGCCACTTTCATCTGCATATTCTCCTTTTTCATATCTATCTTGTATTCCCTGCATTTTCTTCCAAGCACTTCAGTTTCGCCGATATATTCCATATGATTTTCTTTCATCATCTCATCTGTCATCTGCAGATAATTGATCTGTTCATAAGAGCTTGTGTCAATTCTGAATTTCATCCCTGTTCTCTGAATCATATCAATCTGATAGGACCAGCCGTCTTTAATGATTGTCATGATATGACTTTTCTGCCCCATAACTTCCATTTGGATTTCATTCATCAGTAAATGACCCCAGCTATCAAAATACATCACTACAAATTGCTTCATGTCCATGGCTTCAGATTCCATTTCAATGACGCCTGATTTCAGTCCGAACAAAGCAGAATCTGGCACAACAGAGATATCAGCCTGAGTTGAATCCATCTCTTCCACTTCGGGTTTTGAAGAATCGGTATTGCAGGAACTTAAAACCATTAATATCAATGCCGATAGCAACATAATTACATTCATTTTTTTCATCGCTTTTTATTTTTTTTTGTGGATTTTTTTTCAGTCAAAGAGCGTATATATGATCTCAGTTCCGGATAGAAACTGAGAAAATGGCTGTCAATTGTAGCATATTCCTTTTTCAGCACCTCAACAGCCATCTCAAATCTATTTTCAAACGCTACACGCCGAGACATGCTCCTGAACACCTGATACAAACCGCTCATATTGGTATATTTGACAGGCCATTGCAGTGCAACAATCCGTGCAGTCATTCTTCTGACACCTGGCGGAAATTCACCTGTATTTTTTTGCAAACATTGGTATAAGAAATTCATATCATCTTCGAAAGAAAACATTGAAAATTCTTTCCAATGCTTGAAAAGAAAATGATCATAATAAATATCCGTAATAACCCTCCCGTATAATCCAAAGTCATTTTGAAGTAATGCCCATGTTTCCTTCACTACCGGATGCTGATCGGAAAAAGAATCAATTTTTTTATGGATTTCTATTCCTTTCTGAATTCCAGGTGAAAAACTCTGAACTTTGTTGCCCTTAATAAAATCTGCAATGACATTTCCCACAACCACTTTCTCGTTGCGATCCGATAACAGATAATGAACAAGAATATTCATTGTGTGAATCTTATTTTTTTTTGAGCCCTGAATCTGTCATCTTAAAAGTCATTTCTTCATTTCTTGATGCAAATATAGGCATATACCATCTTATAAATGTGTCAGAAAAAAGGATCTCTTTACCAACAGGAAAATACAGAAGAATTCTGACATTCTGACCCCTCCAAAGAGCGTTATATGAACTCCATCTCTTTGGGAAAAACAAAGTATCACGGGATAAAAAAGGCATGAAGAAAATATTACTGTTGTTTTCGGCAGCCCTGCTTGCATTCCGACCGTATGCACGTTTCTGAACAACGACCAGCAAACTGTCTGACAGTGATGGTAAAAACTGAAACTCAGGTTTTCCTGCTATGAAAAGACTGTCATTGCGGTGGGCAAAAAACCATGAGGAAGCAGAAATGGTATCCGAACTGAACGCCTCATCTGTATCAGTAATATCGAGAATGATTTCACGATGATAGTTTGGTTCAACAACATATACGGTTTCAGACTTGTCCAGAAACAAAAACTGGACATATAGCAACGCAGCCGAAAAAATCACAATCAACAGACTAATGGTTGCAGTATACTGTGATATCCAGCGGATAACCCCTGTCCGGAATTGGACACCTGAGAGCAATGATATTCCAAAAAACAGCATGCTTCCGAATGGAACAATTAAAATAAGAAACAATGACCATTTCAGCAAAACACCATGCATTACAGAGTCAAAAAAAACTTTCCCAAGCTGCCCGAAATCACTCAACTGAATACCCGGTAATAACTCCAGTTTGATTGTGACCAGCAGAAAGATGCAGATTCCGGTAACAACAAGCAAAGAAAAGGCAATCAGAAGTCCTCCTGTAACTGATCGGAAAAGTACAGAAACTCTGAAAAAATCTTTTAACTGATGTTCAATTTCCCAGAGGACATGGTGTCCCGACTGTTTTTTTCTCATTTTCAGGAAACTTTTTTCACAATGCTGAAATTCTTTTCTGATCATTTCTTTGACACGCCCAATGCTGATTGGCTCTCCTTTCATATTCAGCCTGTCAATGGGAGATGTGGCAAGAGGAATGACAATCCACAGAATGAAATAAGTCACAATTCCAACAAGAAACAATCCAAAGACAGCAAACAATATTCTGACCATCAGGGGATCAATATTCATATAAGATGCAATTCCGCCACACACACCTCCAAAAATTCTATTTTCAGGATTTCTGAACAAACGTTTTGGGAAATGAGTTTTTTTGTCAGCTTCACCTGTCTCATCCTGATTTGCAGAAAAATAGCCCAGTCCTGCAAGGACTTTCTGAACATGATGGATATTTACTAGTGCTTGTTCCTGGTGACGGACAATATGCCAAAGGGCTTCAGATATCCTTATCTGAAAATCATTAATGATCTCCCGACAATTTGGCTCTTCTTCAAATGTTTTTTCAAGCTCTGCAAAATAATCTTCCAGCAACTCATAGGCATCCTCATCAATATGAAAAAGTCTTCCCTGAATATTGACTGAAAAATTCTTCTTCATGGGGTGAAAAATATCATGCGAAAATAAACATTTTCTATGTTTCTAATTAGAAATTTCTCAGATAAAAAAATCATTTTTCATTGGAGTCGGTTTTTGAGATTTGACCAAAACACTCAAAACGACACCCCTTTTTATGACAAAAAGATGACATGGCAAGCCACAAAACAGCATAAGCTGTATATGGTACAGCAAGTTAATAGATATAATGGTAAAACAAGCAAAGGCAAACATCAGAGCCAAAGTCCTGATCATGATATTTCCGTTTACTGTAAAATAATGCATCATCTCCTTCAGCCTGAGCAGAATATTCATACTGTGGAAAACAATATGATATTATGTACAAAACAATCAGCAGCAATTCTCTTTTAAGTATCAATGAAACCTCTGATGCATTGTGCCTCTATCTGGTTTGAAAGTAAGAACCTATTGTCTCCAATTTCAGAAAACTAAAGTTTCAGAGCAAAAAGTTAAAAATCATGCCCCGAGTGCAATGTCACTCAGATACTTTTCTGATTCAATATGTTTGAGCACTGCGATATCAACTATTATAAAAAGTGGAATTGATATATAAACTGCCAGAAATTGTAATGCCAGAAACAGTATTCTTCGGTTTAATGTTTGTGTTTCCATACAGAAAGAACATCCTTCAGTCCAACAATCCCCTGTCAGTTAGGAGTTGAACAAGTTGCTGATGAATCTCCTGGGGTGTCATCATGGCTCCCTGTGCATTGATACAACTGTGATAAATCAACTGGTCTGGGAATAAACGACAGGTGTCAAGATAGACCTGCTCAACAGCCCTCTGGAAATTCATACTCTGTTCGTGAATATCTGACCTTCCCTGAAGATAATTTCTCCCCTCTCCGCTTCTATCAGACTTAAGTTGCTGCTCAACAAAATCAATGGGCACATGAAGAAAAACAGAAATGTCAGGTTGGGGAATTTTAAAGTACTCGTATTCCATACTGAAAATTCTCCGAATCAGTTCCCCCCTTTCCTTATTGTTGCTAAGTTTGGCACACTGAAACCCAATATTGGAAAACACATACCTGTCAGCAATAATGTGAGTCCCTGCTGCTAGAAAACCCCTGAGCTCATCAGCAGAATTGTAACGATCGCCTGCATAAATCAATGCCACAAGTTCGGGATGCACATTTTCAATGGGTCCATAATCTCCCCTTAAAAATCTGGCAACCATAGGTCCAAAAACCGGAGATTTTTCATCTGTTCGGGGAAAATGGATAAAATGTGTTGCAAGTGCCTTGCTCTCGAAATACTCCCTAAGCAATTTCACCTGCGTGGACTTTCCTGTGCCGTCAAGCCCCTCAAGCACTATAAAATGAGCTTTTTTTGTTGTCATGTTCATGTTGCAAGAAAGGCCAAAAATACAAAAAACTCCACAGAGAACAGGTGCTAAATATTACTTTTTTTTATAATCAATAAAAGTAAGATTCCATGTGCGTGATGATTTATACTACAATGTATAAATTTGCACAAGAATTCATTGTTTATGTATCAGAGAAATTTTTCATTTTCCTTTCGCGGACATTTAAAACCACTGAATTTTCCGTGTGTTATGGGAATTATCAATCTCACAAATGATTCATTTTACAGCGGAAGCAGGGCTTTTAACGAACACCAGGCTCTGGAATCGGCAAGAAAGATGGTTGAAGAAGGTGCATCAATTCTTGATCTTGGATCAATATCAACACGTCCGGGTGCAGATTTGTTTACAGCGAAAGAAGAACTGAGACGGCTGCTGCCTGCATTGAAAAAGATAAGGCTTGAATTTCCTGGTATCTTGATTTCAGTGGATACGTTCAGGGCTGATGTTGCCTATGCTGCAGCAGACGAAGGAGCTGATATCATCAATGATATCTCGGGAGGCACAATGGATGAAAACATGTTTGATACTGTTGCTCAGATTGGTCTGCCTTATATTCTTATGCATATTCAGGGAACGCCTCATACAATGCAGAAACATCCCGAATACAACGATGTTGTGAAAGATATCAATCTTTTCTTTGCCCGCCAGATCATCACAGCTCAGGAGGCAGGCGTTTATGATATTATCATTGATCCCGGATTCGGATTTGGAAAAACACTTGAGCATAATTTCGAACTACTTAATAAACTCGAAGTGTTTCATGTGCATAACAAACCAATTCTGGCAGGATTATCCAGAAAATCAATGATTTATAAAACACTGGGAGTTACACCTGATGAATCTTTGAACGGAACGACAGCCCTCAATGCCATTGCACTTGCCAAAGGAGTCCACATTCTCAGGGTTCATGATGTGAAAGAAGCCATGGATGTGATGAGACTGGCTGAAAAGATGAGTTGAAAAGATTTGAATATTTAAAGATTGCATCTATCTGGTAATTAGAGATTTGAGACTTTTGAATATTGACAAATAACTACTTTTTCTTAGCTTTCATTTTCAGTTCGTGGCCCATTTTTTCCTGTTTGGTGAACATATAGAATTCATTATGGGGATTGGTTTCTATCACCAGTGGTAAAGTTTCTTTAATTTCGATACCAAAAGCAGAGAGGCCGATACGTTTGGTTGGATTATTCGTAATGAGTTTAATATTGAGTGCGCCGATTTTGCGGAGGATCTGGGCACCCACACCATAATTTCTCTCATCAGCCTTAAAACCTAGATGCATGTTTGCTTCAACGGTATCAAGACCATTTTCCTGCAAATGATATGCCTTCAACTTATTAAGAAGTCCGATGCCCCGTCCTTCCTGATTCATATACAACACAACACCTTTCCCTGCCTTATCAATCATTGTCATAGCTCTGCGAAGCTGAGGCCCGCAATCGCAGCGGTAACTACCGAAAATATCTCCAGTCATACAGGAAGAATGTACCCTGACAAGAACAGATTCTTCTTTTTCCCATGTCCCCTTAACCAGAGCAAGATGAAGCATATCGTTGGTAATATCCCTGTATGCATGCAACATGAATTCGCCCCACTCGGTGGGAAGTTTCACATTTTCTTCAAGTTCAACAAGACTCTCGGTTTTCAGACGGTATTCAATCAGATCTTTCACAGAAATGATTTTAAGATTATACTTTTCTGCAATATCATACAGCTCGTACAGTCGGGCCATAGAACCGTCTTCATTCATAATTTCAACCAGGGCAGCAACAGGTTTCATCCCCGCCAGAGTCATCAGATCAACAGAAGCTTCGGTATGTCCGGCACGTTTTAATACGCCTCCATTTCTGGCTCTCAAAGGAAAAATATGACCGGGACGACCCAGATCTTCAGGTTTGGTTTTAGGATTGGCTATGGCAGCAATTGTTTTTGCTCTGTCAGATGCCGAAATACCGGTTGTACATCCATGCCCGATCAGATCAACTGAAACAGTAAATGCTGTTTCATGTAAAGAAGTATTCCGATTGACCATCATTTCCAATTTCAGTTCTTCGCTTCTTGATTCAGAAAGGGCAACACAAATGAGTCCTCTTCCCTTTGTAGCCATAAAGTTAACTGTTTCAGGAGTGATGGTCTCGGCAGCGCAAATAAAATCACCTTCATTTTCTCTGTCTTCATCATCAACAACAATAATCAACTTCCCTCGCTTCAACTCTTCCAGTGCCTGGGGAATTGTGTCCAGTTTGCGCTTCATTTTCCAGTATTTTTTTGCAAAACTATGTATAATTATTTATTCATGAGCTGTTGAAAGCTCATTCGCCCAATAACTCAACAAGGCTTGCTTTCTGGCCTGCAAAAAAGCCCCTGTCTGTTTTCACAACAGTGCATGCTTCGGAAACAGTATCATGTTCAAAAACAAGAATAAATTTTTTTTCAACTGCTTCTTCCAGAAATGTTTCTTTTTCTGACAGAGAAGTCAGCGGTGCAATATCTACAGATGCGATGTAAGGCAGTGGAATATGAGTAGAAGAAGGAATAAAATCTGAAGCATACACAATTGTTTTTCCTCTGTACTGAATCAGAGGAATCATCTGTCCTGCAGTGTGACCGTCAAAGTGCCGGAGTAGAATATCATCACCTTCAAATGGTTGTTCACCTGGTTGAAGAAGATGTAAGACACCGGCTTCCTGAAGGGGAAGTAGATTATCAGGAAAATATGATGCAGCCTCACGCGGATTGGGATTCAATGCCCACTCCCATTGCTTTACAGAAATCCAGTATCTGGCACCACCAAACACAGGCAACACTTTTCCGTTGTCATCACTGACATAAGTGCCACCTCCGCAATGGTCATCATGAAGGTGGGTATTTACCACATCAGTGATATCATCAGGGCTGTATCCGGCCTGACGGATACAATCAACAAGTGGGGTTCTTTGTTTGATATATTTGAACTGATAATATTTTTCAGATCGCTTTGATCCAAATCCGGTATTAAAGAGAATCAGGCGATTGTCAGTTTCAAGCAGAGGTAGCCGGTTTACAATATAGATGTTGTTATCTTCATTTGCAGGATATGTTTTATTCCATATCCCTTTTGGAACAACTCCAAAAGATACACCACCGTCCATATACCAGTGTTCGGGGATAATAAGAGAAATTTTTCTGACCATTAGTTTTTTTATGCAAAATTATTAAAAATCAAGCATGACTGTGAATGTATGAAATTGCTTCTTCCTCATATCTTTTTTCTAATTTTGCAGCGTGATGAAAGGCATTCAACATGTTATGTTTTCAACGATATTTAGGGGTCTGATAAACTATCCAGGTGGACTTTGGTTTGATACTATCACACTTGCATTAATTCAAAAATTAACCAATTCAACTATGAGAAAATCACTTATTTACGGCGGACTCACCACATCAATGATTCTCTGGGCGATTTCATTCATCTGGAGCAAGCAGGTCATGAATATAGGGATCACACCAACCATGCTGATATTTTTCAGGCTTCTTTCCGTGTCACTGTTTTTATTTCCCATTTTTTTAATTGCCGGATACTTCAGAAAAATTGACAGAAAAGATATACCTGCCTTTCTGCTCATGGCCCTGTTTGAACCTTTTCTTTACTTTATCGGTGAAGCCAATGGAATCAAACTTGTTTCACCAACCATTGCATCCATTATTATTGCCACTATTCCAATTTTTCTTGCAATTTTTGCACTGTTTATCATCCGTGAAAAGCTCAGGCTGATCAATTATCTGGGTATTGCAGTTTCATTTTCCGGAGTGCTGCTGATTATCATTGACAAAGGAGGAACAATCAGTGCATCGCCACTTGGTCTCATGTACTTGTTCATTGCAGTTTTCAGTGCAGTTGGTTATACTTTGATGGCAAAGAAAATGTTGGAAAAATATACCCCCATGATTGTTGCAGGTATTAAAATTTTTATTGCACTAATCTATTTTATTCCTGTTTTTTTTCTGTTTGATCTGCACATGATTTCAGAGGTTGAATTCTCAACTTTGGCACTTATACTCATTGCATCTTTAGGTATATGCGGAAATCTGATAGCATATTTTCTGTTTAATGTTGCCATTCGTAACATTGGAGCATCAAAAGCAAGTATTTTTTCGAATCTGATTCCGGTTTTTACAGCCATTTTTGCATTTTTCATCTTACAGGAGGTGCTTCCTGTAATAAAAATTGCAGGCATTGCCTTGACTATTGCAGGGATATACGTATCTCAACTTCAAGTATTTGGAACAAAAATCAGACAAAAATCCATTTCAATATCCAATAATCCGGGTGAATAATTTTTTCATTTTGCGAAAAAAATGCGAACTTTGCACGATTTTTTTAAAAAAACTAATGTAATAAAAATATAATGTATAACTAAAATCAAATTGCTATGAACATCCCCCTTATTTTTTGGGTCATTCCGACAGCATCAGTAATTGCTCTGATATTTGCCTGGTTCTTTTTCCGACAGATGAAAAAAGCTGATGAAGGAACCGATACTATGAAAAAAATTGCTGAACACGTTCGTAAAGGTGCAAACGCATATTTACGTCAGCAGTATAAAGTAGTCGGAATCGTTTTTATCATCATCACAGTCATTTTCAGCATTCTTGCATACGGGCTGAATGTGCAGAATCCATGGGTTCCTTTTGCATTTCTTACCGGAGGTTTCTTTTCTGCCTTGGCCGGTTTTTTCGGGATGAAAACCGCCACTTATGCTTCTGCCAGAACTGCCAATGCTGCACGCAAATCGCTAAATGACGGGTTGAAACTTGCATTCAGAAGCGGTGCAGTCATGGGTCTTGTTGTTGTTGGTCTTGGTTTGCTTGATATCTCAATATGGTTTGCTATTCTGAACGCTGTATATCCTGCAGCTAGTGATACTCACAATCTGATGATCATCACAACCACGATGCTTACTTTCGGGATGGGTGCTTCAACCCAGGCATTATTTGCACGTGTAGGCGGTGGTATTTATACCAAAGCTGCCGATGTAGGTGCTGACTTGGTTGGAAAGGTTGAAGCAGGAATTCCGGAAGATGACCCGCGAAATCCGGCAACAATTGCTGACAATGTTGGTGACAACGTGGGTGATGTTGCAGGGATGGGTGCCGACCTCTACGAATCATACTGCGGATCTATCCTCGCCACTGCTGCTCTCGGAGCTGCTGCTTTTATCAATTCAGGAACTGATCTCGCACTGAAATCTGTTCTTGCTCCCATGCTCATTGCCGCTGTAGGTATTGTTTTATCAATTATCGGAATCTTTCTGGTGAAAACCAATGAGGGCGCCACAATGAAGAAACTTCTCAAATCTCTTGCTTTTGGAGTCAATGTGAGTGCTGCCCTGATTATTATTTTCTCACTCGCCATCCTTTGGTATCTCGACATTCCCAATTATCTTGGAATCTGGGGGTCAATCATTACCGGACTAATAGCCGGAATTCTGATCGGACAATCCACCGAATACTTTACTGCTTCGGCGTTCAAACCCACTCAGAAAATTGCTGCATCTGCACAGACAGGTCCTGCCACTGTTATTATCAGCGGTGTTGGTGTTGGATTTGTTTCTGCTGCTGTACCAATGATTATCATTGTTATTGGCATTACATTGTCATTCCTGTTTGCAACCAATTTCAGTTTTGAACTTTCAAATCTTGGTATTGGTCTGTATGGTATCGGTATTGCAGCTGTGGGTATGCTTTCCACGCTAGGAATCACTCTGGCAACCGACGCTTATGGTCCAATTGCTGATAATGCCGGTGGTAATGCAGAAATGAGCCATCTCGAACCTGAAGTCCGCAAACGTACTGATGCTCTAGATTCACTGGGCAACACAACTGCTGCTACAGGAAAGGGTTTTGCTATTGGTTCTGCAGCTTTGACAGCCCTGGCTCTTCTTGCAGCCTATGTTGAGGAAATCAGAATGATGTTTGTCAGCGTTCTTGACAAACCCTACGAACTGATAAACGGAACTGCTGCCAAAGATGCTTCCTTTATTGATTATATCCACCATTACGAGGTCAACCTTATGAACCCCAAAGTTATTGTGGGGATGTTCCTCGGTGTTATGGCCACATTCCTATTTAGCGGTATGACCATGAATGCTGTTGGTCGTGCTGCCCAAAAGATGGTTGACGAAGTAAGGCGTCAGTTTAAAGAAATCGCGGGTATCATGGAAGGCAAAGCCGAACCTGACTATGCGCGTTGCGTTGAAATCTCAACCAAGGCTGCTCAGAAAGAAATGATGCTTCCCTCATTGCTTGCACTAATGATTCCTATAGTTGTGGGTCTTATTTTTGGTGTTCCCGGAGTTATCGGACTCCTTGCAGGAACTATAACCAGCGGATTTGCTGTTGCAATCTTCATGGCAAATGCAGGCGGTGCATGGGATAATGCCAAAAAATATATCGAAGAAGGTCATTTCGGTGGCAAAGGTTCAGAAGCACATAAAGCTGCTGTTACCGGTGATACCGTTGGTGACCCTTTTAAAGATACTTCCGGCCCGAGCCTTAATATACTCATTAAACTCATGGTCATGGCCTCAGTTGTAACTGTCGGTATTGCTGTATCTTATCACCTGCTTTAAAAAAAAACATATTGAATTTCTTCATAAAGCTGCCGTAATACTGGCAGCTTTTTTTATCTCTCAGAAATAGTTAATTTTGCAAAAATTCAGATATAATGGAAATCAAAACCCAGAAATTCAGACTTGACAAACAACGGTATTTTTTTATTGTCATGCGAAAACATCTTCGCAAAAGAATCTGGTTTTTCCTTGTAATATGGGCATTTGCCATTGCTCTTGCTTTTATCAAAATGAATTTTATCACAATCATACTAATTATTTATGCCCTTGTGTATCCTTCTCTTGTTCTCTATTTCCTGAAAAAAAGATTTAATCAGAATACAAATCCTGACATTTTCAGAAACCGATATTTTGTGCTTAAAGGTGACTCACTGATCACTCATTTTGAAGATGAAACCTCATCGGTTGTGAAATTAAAAGAAATCAGAAAAATCTATAAAAAGAGAAAATACAGCATGGCTTACGTGGATAAAAACCAGTTCGTTTACATCCCCAAAGAAGCATTTTTAACAAAATCTGAATATGACAGTTTTATCCTGAAACTTGTACAATAATTAAAATCTATTATAAAAAAAATTTCAATATTTTCGAAAAAAAACTTAATTTTGAAAACCTTATATCAGGTTCATGAATAAGATAAAACTTGAGATATATGGCATCAGTTATAGCAATTCCCAGAGCGGGGCTTATGCATTGGTTCTCGGTGAAACTGACGGACCAAGAAGATTGCCCATCATCATCGGAAATCTTGAGGCACAGTCAATTGCTCTTGAACTTGAAAAATACAAAGCCAACAGACCGCTTACACACGATTTGTTTTTCAATTTTGCTATGGAATTTAAAATTACGATTTCAGAAGTTATTATCAATAAATTTTCTGAAGGGATATTCTATTCGCTACTTATCTGCAGACACGGTAAAGAAATAAAAGAGATTGATTCACGGACATCGGATGCCGTTGCTCTTGCATTGCGGTTTGGAGCTCCCATATACACTTCTGAAGAAATTTTGGAAGCAGCAGGAATTAATCTTGATGAACCTGAATTGAAAGAAGGTTCACTTGATGAAGATGAAGAACCTGCAATTGAAAAGAAAAATACACCAGCAACACCTTCAAAAAAAACTTCAATGGATTTCAGCAATTATGAAACTTCAAAACTTGAGGAGATGTTAAAACTGTTCATTGAAAATGAAGAATTTGAAAAAGCATCTATCATCCGCGATGAATTGAAACGACGAAATGCGTAATCCTTTGCAAACATAATACTGTTCACATGAATAAAGCAACATCATTCATCATAACTGCCTTTCTGTTTGCTGCATCAGGAATGTATTCTGCTCATGCACAAATAGATCATTCACCTGCCAGTGTTGAGATCACTGACAGTGTCAAAATATCTGCAGATCAGGCTATCACACCCACAGAAGCAGATACTGCCAATTCACAGCAATCAAAGGGATTTAGCATGGTTGAACCCAAGCCTTCGTTTTCATTTCTGAAAATCGGAAGAGGAATTCTGGGGCTGATTGCGCTTGTGTTCATTGCCTGGATATTCAGTGCAAACAGAAGGGCTGTCAACTGGAAAGTTGTGCTGATTGGATTGGGAATTCAACTGGTGCTGGCATTCAGCGTTTTGCAACTTCCACCGGTGCAATACTTTTTTGAATTTGTGGGAATGTTGTTTATAAAGGTGCTGGATTTCACGAAAGAAGGCAGTGAATTTCTTCTCGGAGGACTTCTGAATGTTGAATCCATGGGATTTATTTTTGCCTTTCAGATTCTTCCTACAATTATATTCTTCTCAGCTCTGACCAGTGTATTATTTTACCTAGGTGTGATCCAGAAAGTAGTGTATACTCTTGCCTGGCTGATGACAAAAGCTCTCAAACTCTCAGGTGCAGAAAGTCTTTCTGTTGCCGGTAATATTTTTCTAGGACAGACAGAATCTCCTTTACTCATCAAAGCCTATCTGCCCTCCATGACCAAGTCAGAAGTCCTTCTGGTTATGATCGGCGGGATGGCCACCCTGGCAGGAGGTGTTCTGGCAGCATACATCGGATTTCTGGGTGGCGGTGACCCTGTTCAGCGACTCATTTTTGCAAAGCACCTTCTCACTGCTTCTGTCATGGCAGCACCCGGTGCTGTTGTTGTCTCAAAAATTCTGTATCCCCAGACTGAAAAAATTGATATGGAAGTAAAAGTAAGTAAGGAAAAAATCGGAAGCAATGTTCTTGATGCAATGGCAAACGGAACAGGCGAAGGCATTAAACTGGCTGTTAATGTTGCCGGAATGTTGCTCGTTTTTATTGCTGCCATGGCTCTGATCAACTTTGTTTTTTTCAAAATAGGAGACTGGACAACAATGAATCCTGTCATTGCTGATGTTACATCAGGACGATTTGATGGACTGTCGCTTCAGTTCATGCTTGGATATCTGTTTGCTCCACTGATGTGGCTCATTGGAGTTCCATCAGCAGATGTGATACAAGTTGGGCAACTTCTCGGAGAAAAAGTCATTCTGAACGAATTTATAGGATATACCAGCCTTGCCAATCTCATGGCTGCCAATGAGTTTTCAAGTATCAAGTCAATTATTATGGCAACCTATATGTTATGTGGTTTTGCTAACTTTGGGTCAATCGGCATACAGATAGGAGGAATCGGATCTCTGGCCCCAAACCAGAGAACCCTGCTGTCACGCTTCGGGTTCAGAGCCCTTCTTGGCGGAACGCTGGCATCACTGTTCTCTGCAACCATAGTTGGGATGATTCTTGGCTGAAAATCCATGTTTTCAATGATTAATAATCTGAAAAACAAATTCCATGCAGCAATACCATGATCTATTAAACCATATCATCAACAACGGCAACAGAAAAGAAGACCGCACCGGAACCGGAACCATCAGCATATTCGGCTATCAGATGCGTTTTGATCTTGCTGAAGGATTTCCGGCTCTCACCACAAAAAAACTACATCTTCGTTCAATCATTTACGAACTTCTTTGGTTTCTGAAAGGTGAAACCAATATTGCCTACTTGAAGGAACACGGTGTGAGTATTTGGGACGAATGGGCAGATGAAGACGGCAATCTCGGTCCTGTTTATGGTTCTCAGTGGCGATCATGGCCGGGAAATGACGGAAAAAGTATTGATCAGATCAGCCTGCTCATCGAACAGATCAAGAAAAATCCAAACTCAAGACGCTTGCTGGTCAGTGCATGGAACCCTGCAGAAATTGAAAAAATGGCACTGCCTCCGTGTCATGTTATGTTTCAGTTTTATGTGAACGACGGCAAACTAAGTTGTCAGCTTTACCAACGCAGTGCAGACGTGTTTCTCGGTGTCCCTTTCAATATTGCTTCCTATGCTCTGCTCACCATGATGGTTGCTCAGGTTTGTGATCTGGAACCTGCAGAATTTATCCACACTCTGGGTGATGCCCATCTGTATCTGAACCATTTACAACAAGCAACACTTCTGTTGTCAAGAACACCACGACCACTGCCAACAATGAAAATAAATCCTGCAAAAAAAGATATTTTTTCATTTGAGTTCGATGATTTTGAACTTCAGAACTATGATCCTCACCCTCATATAAAAGCTGAAGTATCAGTATGAAAGATAAAAGATGACTTGTCCTTCAATAGGTTTACAGAAATAGTGTATATTTAACACCGCACAAAAATGAAAATGGACAAGAAAAAAGAAAACATCAGCAAAGAGGCAATCGTAGCCGAGTATTTAACCGGAACTATTACTTATAGGGCGTTAGAAACTAAATACGAAGTTCCAAGCAGGAGTATCTGTGATTGTGTCATAGAATAACAGGCAAAAAACCAAGCCGTAAAGAAAAAAAGCGCCAGAAATTAGAAATAGAAGGCAAAACACCGGAACCTGAATTGCCAAAGTTTGTATAGTTATTGCAAGATACATTACGCAGAAGTCAACAAAAAAGTGAGTTACTTGAAGAAATGTTAAAACTTTATGGCATGACTCAGAATGGCGACCCAGGAGAAAATGCAATTGCTGAAAGGGTAAATGGCGTATTAAAAGACGAATTATTTGATAAAACATTTTTAAATTATGGTCAGGCAGTAAAAGGAATTTCAGTTGCAATCAGCATATACAACCATCAACACCCTCATGGGAGTATTGATTATTTAACGCCAATAGATGCTCACAATAAGTCAGGTGAATTAAAACGGAGATGGAAAAACTATTATTCAAAAAGGGAGGAAAAGTCTTTGGAAGAAGTTTTTCATGGACTTTAAATCCCTCTTTGTTTTGTTCATCTACTGTCCTCTCCACAAAAAAAAAGAAAAGAACATTTAGGATTAAAAAAATGTGTAAATTTGAATCAGGATTAACAAGTAATAACTGTAAACTTTTTTCAGGACGAGACATAAAAAAAAGGGAAAGCGAACCAAATACAACATGACATGAAACTTGAAAGCCTTGAACTTGCCAACTTTAAGAACTATCAAGCTGTAGCTCTGCGCTTTGATGGAAAGTTTGTGTGCTTTACAGGTAAAAACGGACAAGGAAAAACAAATCTGCTGGATGCAATGTATTATCTTTCTCTCACAAAAAGTTTTCTTCAGCCCTGGGATAATGCCAATATCAGACATGACCAAGGGTTTTTCCGAATTGCAGGTTCATATATAACTGATGATCAGGGGCTGCATTCGGTTGTGTGCCTACAGGAAAGAAATCAGAGAAAAAAAATCATTGTCAATGATAAAACCGTTGAGCGTTTTGCCGATCATATCGGAGAGTTTCCTCTTGTGATCATTTCGCCTGCCGATTTTGATTTATTTACTTCAGCAGAAGAGAGACGTAAATTTATTGATAATACAATTTCACAGTTTGACAAGACCTACCTTGATCACCTGATACACTACAACCGGGTTCTTTCTCAGAGAAACAGCCTGCTTAAAGACATTCAGGATCATAAATCTGACAAATCACTTCTTGAATCATACGACTTTCATCTGGATGCACATGCTTCACCGGTTCATGCACTGAGAGAAGAATTTTTACAGGGATTTCTTCCCTACTTTGAGTCATTTTATAAAGAAATTGCAGGAGCTGCTGAAGTGGTTGAAATTCATTATGAATCAGATCTGAACAGTTCGACAATGACTGAACTCTTAGCCCGAAACAAAAACCGCGATATTGCACTGGGGCATACCAGCTCAGGTATCCATCGCGAGGATTTTAATTTTCTGATTAACGGGTTTCAGGCAAGACGCTTCGGTTCACAGGGGCAGCAAAAATCATTTCTTATTGCACTGAAACTGGCAAAACACCGTTATATCGGATTTAAAAAAAACAAAAAACCACTGCTTCTCATTGATGATCTTCATGATAAACTTGACTCATCAAGAGTTGAACAACTATTTTCACTTCTTAATACTCCCGAATTTGAACAAGTTTTTATTACAGATACGCAAAAACAACGACTGGATCCATTGATGAAATCCATAAAAAAACACAGCAGTTTTTTTTCAATTGAAAAAGGAGCCGCAATACCAATCAGATCATGAACGACCCTAATCAGTATTCACTTGGTGATGCCCTGCAGCATCTTTTCCGGAAGCATGGACTCGAAGATACATTGAACGAACATCGCCTGAAAGATGCCTGGAAAAAAACTGTAGGTGACTATTGCAATAAACATACACAATCACTAAAATTTTCGAAAGGAGAATTGACAGTAAAAATTACCAGTGCTGTTGTGAAACAGGAACTCCTCTATGCCAGAACCGAGCTTATTGAAAAACTCAATACAATTTTAGGCCGGAATATAGTTACATCACTCAGAATATTCTAATACCACAGGATGAAAGAAACAATTGAACTCATTGCAATACAATTAACCCCCATAAGTATTCATATTGCAGTTGAATGCCGCATAGGGCGGAGAAAAACAAAAATGATTATAGACACTGGTGCATCGCAAACCGTAATGAGTACCCACTTTATTGAAAAAGCCGGATTTCCCCTTAAGCAGCCTGAGTCTTATAATGTCACTGTTGGTATCGGTTCCGATCTGCTGGCTCCCGTCTGCACTGAAATTCCATCCCTGACACTGGGAAAACTAAAAATCACCAATCTGCCCTGTATCGTTCTTCCAATGGATCACATTAACAAAACCTATCAATCATTGGGCTTAAAAAGCATTGACGGTATTATTGGGAATGATCTGCTTACGTTAATGAAGGCTGTGATTGATATGAAAAAACTAACACTAACCATCAGGATGAAGAATAAATCGTTTGATTTCGGAAAGTATTTTGATAAATTTTTTCACTAATTTGGAACCGTAATCCTTATTCCATATATCTCTTATATAAATACGCCATATCTATATACTTAATTTTTTAAATATATTTTGCATTGAATTCATTTTTAAAACTATATTTGCATAAATATTTGTAAAAATCACTTATTATTGCAACATTAAAAATTACAGTTTTATGCGAAAACTTTTACAGGTTATTTTTCTTGTTCTGATACCGCAGTTGTTCATTGCAATTGCCATTTACAATATTCAGAACATGCCCAATTACAATAACATTGAGGAGCTGAAAGAAAAATATTCTACCCGGAAATTATCTGTCAAAGATCATTCTGAGTTTGAAGAACTTCAGAAAGAATTTGCTTCTGCACATGAAATTACAGCAGCTTGTTTGAGCTGTCATAAGGAAAGGGGGCACGAGCTGCTGATGAGTCATCATTTCACCTGGGAAAAGGAAGAATATATTCCCGGCCGCGGTGTTGTTTATTATGGTAAAAAAAATGCCCTGAACAATTTCTGCACAGGAATAGCTGCAGGAAGTGAGCCTACATGCAGCCGCTGTCATGCCGGTTACGGGTACAGTGATCCTGATTTTGACTTTACTGATCCCAACAATGTTGATTGTCTGGTATGCCATGACAACAGTTTCAATTACAAAAAGCGTTCAGGAGGCTCTGGATATCCTGAAATTGGTGAAAATGCTCCTGATTATCAGTTAATCTTTGCCAATCTTGGAACTCCCCGTCTGCAAAACTGCGGTGTCTGCCATTTTCACAGTGCCGGTGGTAACAATGTGAAGCATGGGGATCTTGAAATTGCTCTCATTGACTGTGCCAAGGAAGTTGATGTGCATATGTCACCAGATGGTGCTGGTTTGCAATGTGTTGATTGTCACACCACCGAAAATCATGTGATGAAAGGACGCTATTACGGGCTATCATCAACCAATGAAAGAAGAGCAAAATGTGAAGATTGCCATACTCCTTTTCCTCATAAAGACGACCTGATGAATGAACATACCATCAAAGTAGATTGCCGGACCTGCCATATTCCTACTTATGCAAAAGTAAATCCCACGAAAATGTATTGGGACTGGTCAACTGCTTGTGATCTTAAAAATGGCATGCCTTATGTTGAACTTGATGAGCAGGGCAATAAAGTTTATCTTTCAGAAAAAGGATCATTCATTTGGGGGCAAAATGTCCAACCCCAGTATCAATGGTTTAACGGCACTGCCAATCATCATTTTCTCACAGATTCCATAACTGAAATTCCTGTGCAGATTAATACATTATATGGTGAATACAATGATCCAAAATCTAAACTCATCCCCAAAAAGGTTCATAAAGGAAAACAGCCGTATGATCTGATCTATAACCGCATTGTGCAGGCCAAACTCTGGGATTATGAAAAGGGGAAAGGTGCTTTGTGGGTTGATTTTAATTGGACTGAAGCTATTGATACGGCAATGGAATATCTGCAGATTCCATACAGCGGGCAGTATGGCTTTGTGGAAACAGAAGTGCATCTACCAATCAGTCATATGGTTTCCCCAAAGGAGAATGTTGTCAGTTGCAGCGAATGCCACACCAGAGAGAATTCCCGTTTGCAGGGAATCAATGATTTTTATCTTCCCGGTCGTGACCGCAACCGTTATGTTGATATGGGTGGAATCATACTTATCATTTTCACTCTGGGTGGGGTATTGGGGCATGCAGGCATTAGGTATTACAACTACAGAAAAATGAACTCGCGACAACAAATTCACATTAATCAGAATTTAATAAAAAAACAGGTATATATCTACAAATTATTCGAAAGATTCTGGCACTGGTCACAGGCACTTCTCATATTCGTGCTGATGTTTACAGGATTTGAAATTCACAGTTCATACGAAATTATCGGATTTGAACTTGCAGTGAGATATCATAATGTTGCTGCAATATCATTGCTCATTCTTGTAGTATTTGCTATTTTTTGGCATTTTACAACCGGAGAATGGAAACAATACATTCCAACCGCAAAAAACCTGAAAGCACAGGTCAATTATTATATCTTCGGAATTTTCAGGAATGCCCCCCACCCTACCAGAAAGACTCAGCTCAGCAAACTCAATCCACTGCAGAGACTTGTGTATCTTGGATTGAAAATTATTCTGATTCCATTAATGGTCGTCACGGGCATTATGTATCTTTTGTACAGATATCCGCAAAAGGGTGAAATTGTTGCAGGCAGCTATTCAGGACTTGAAATTGTAGCAGTTTTACATACTATAGGCGCATACCTGCTGGTAGCCTTTGTAATTGCCCATCTGTATCTTATCACAACAGGTCACACCATTTCATCCAACCTGAAAGCGATGATTACAGGTTTTGAAGAACTTGAAGAAGAAGATGAAAAACCCAGAAAAACAGAAAATGAAACTAATAAATAAAGTTAACAGTCAATAAAATAAATAAAAAATATGAAAAGAAACAGATTAACAGTTCAGTTGATATGTATTGCCATATTGGCATATATGGTTTCTTCATGTGGAGGTGGCAAAAAGGAACATATAGTACAGGCCACGGATAAGTTTGATATGGTAATGGAGTATATTGAAACCAACGGTGATTTTATCAATTCTGAAGAGTGCCCTGCTCCGGCAAATTCTGCTGAAGTCATGGAGCTGATGGATAAAAACATTCACATTATTGATATCAGACTCCCTGAAGATTATGCCGCCGGGCATATTTCAGGGGCTGTCAATGTTGCTTTTTCAGAACTGATAACACATTTTGAAACTTCGATCAATCCTGCAAATTTTGAAACAATCTTTCTTTTTTCTTCTGATGGGCAGGCTGCTTTTTTTGCTTCAGGGCTGCTTCGCATTCTTGGATACGAAAACGTGCGGCCTGTCAAATGGGGTATGAGTGGCTGGGATAAAAGTGTTGCAGAGCAATACTGGTTAAAGCATATTTCATCTTCACATTCAGGAATTCTTACAACAGAGCCAGCGCCTCAAGCTGCATCAGAAATTTATCCTGTGATTACATCAGATCTTGACAATGAATATGATTTAATCCGAAAACGGGCTATTGAACTACTTCAGCAGCCATATAAGAACTACATCATTGATATTGAAAAACTGATGACTGAACCTTCAGCATATTATATTATTTGCTATTGTAAAGAAGATTTTTACAATATCGGGCATATCCCTGGTTCTGTAAATTACACTCCCAAAAAATCCCTGTCCAGAAAAACACAGTTGAGCACACTTCCTGTTGACAAACCAATTGTGCTTTACTGCTATTCAGGGAATCACAGTTCAACAGTTGCTGCCTATCTGAGACTTATCGGTTATGAAGCATACTCACTGTATTATGGAGCCAACAGTTTTATGCATGATAAGATGAGTAATATGAAGGAGTATGTGTTTACAGAAGATGAGATAATGAATTATCCTCTTGAAAAACAGAAGGCTGCATCAGCACCTGAACAGAAAGAGCATAATAAACCCGTATCACAGGGCGGATGTTAAACAATAATAAAAATCGAAACGTATGAGCGAACGTAAAAACAGATATGCCAATCCCTACCTTGCAGGCTTTGCATTGGGATTAACACTGCTTTTCACATTCTGGGTCAGCGGACACGGACTTGGTGCCAGCGGTGCAGTGAAGAATTTCACAATCACTTTAGTTCAGAAACTGGCACCATCGGTTGCAGAACAATCTCATTTTTTTGGGAGTTTTGATGCATCGCAGCTTTGGAATCAGTGGATTGTGATTATGTTTCTTGGAGTGATGCTTGGCGGATTTCTTTCCGGAGCCATTGCAGGACGTCTGAAATTTCAGGTTGACAGAGGGCCACGTTCAAATGTTACTATCAGACTTATATTTGCAGTTATCGGAGGTGCATTGTTTGGACTTGGTGCCCAGTTGGGAAAAGGATGCACCAGCGGAGCTGCTCTTAGCGGCATGGCTGTATTGTCAACATCAGGCTTTCTGACCATGATGGCAATATTCGGAACCGGTTTTGCCATTGCTTTTATCTTCAAACGTCTTTGGATTTAAATCTTGAATACAAATACATTATGGGACCTTTATTACCATTTGAAATAATCAACGAAGGCTGGGGACTTGTCATCATGTTCCTAATCGGGATATCCTTCGGATTTATTCTTGAGTCAGCCGGTTTTTCTTCTTCCAGGAAACTAGTTGGAATATTTTACGGATATGACTTTGTTGTACTTAAAGTATTTTTCACTGCCGGACTGACAGCAATGATCGGATTGATTTTCATGCAGTATTTTGGAGTTATTGATATGTCAGTTGTCAATATCAATTCAAATTTTCTATGGAGCGCATTGCTTGGAGGAGTTATCATGGGCTTGGGGTTTATTCTTGGCGGATTTTGCCCCGGCACTTCAGTAACTGCAGCAGTGATCGGAAAAATCGATGCCTGGTTTTTTATTATCGGTATTTTTATTGGCATCTTTATTTTCGGAAAATTCGATCTTACTTTCAATCAGCTTTTCAGCGGATATTATTTTGACGGAGAGCAAATACACAACACAATTGGAATGCACCGCGGATGGTTTGTGTTTTTCATGATCATGATGGCAGTTATTGCTTTTGCTGTGGGACATCATTTTGAAAATCAAGCCACAAAAGGAATCAAACCGACAAATATCAATTTCAGCAGTTATAAGATGGAAATATTTTTTATCATTCTGCTTGGAATAATTATCATCAAAATTCCTGAGAAAAGTGCACGCTCCTATTTTCAGAATTCAGAAAAAACCATTCTGAAAAAACTGGTCTCTGACAACAGATATATGGCTGCAGATGAATTTGCATACAATATCATGCACCAGATTCCTGATTTTTATATCATTGATGTTAGAACACCTGAAGAGTTTGCATTAATGAATTTTCCTGGCTCTGTGAATATTCCTTTTGAAACACTGGCTGACAGAGGAAATGATGAATATTTCAAAACAAGTGGCAAAAAGGTTCTGGTTTCCAACGGAGAAACATTGGCATCAAAAGCCTGGATATATTCACAAAGAAACGGATTCAATGATGTTTATGTTCTCAAAGGCGGAATCAACGGGTTCATTCGGGATATTTTCTATGCTCAGGCTCCTTCAGAAAATGAATACCATTATGATGTGAAGTTTAACTACCGCTTTAGAAATAAAGCCGCTACTTTTTTTAAAGAAGGTGAGATTTTACTTGTGGCACCTTCAGAAAGAAAAACCAGTGTTCCTAAGTATGATACTCCAAAAGTATTAAAATCAGGAGGAGGATGTTAATTTATTGATTTTAAATAGTTACATAGCAAATACCACATAAGATGTTCGAAATAAAAGCCAATCCATTACGAGTAAGTGCAACAGTGTTCACTGCCTTGATCATTATTCTTATGGTCATTCAGAAATGCGCACCGGGTTCATATACTGTCCCTGTGTCTGAAAGCCTCAGTCCTGAAGTTTCTGGAACCCCTGTAAGTCTCAAAGAACTCCATTCTATGCTTGGTCAAACTGAAAAGGAATTTCTTTTGGTTGATATCCGCACTGAACAGGAATTCAATCAAGGTCATCTGCAAGACGCAGTCAATATTCCCACAGAAACAATTTTTCAGCGAAAAAACCGGAAACTATTACGAAAACAACAGAATATCATTTACTGCAGTACAGAATCCATGGCTCATACAGTAGCATTTCTACTGAATCAGTGTGGATATGACTGTCGCCCTGTAAACGGCAATTATGATATTATTAAAGCGAATGTCGTTGATAAGTTTGTCCCTTCAATGGGGTTCTACAGTGATGAAAAACAGCAATACAACTACCCTGCTTTCATTAAACAGAATGAAGCACCTCAGGAATTCAAGGTGGATAAAACAACTGAAATCAAAACACAAAGCGGTTGTTAACTTAACTTTCCACATGCAATTCCATGAAAACCGTTCTTATCCTGCTGGATCATCTTTCACAGTGGAAACCTTATTACAAAACAGACAGTATTTTAAGTGCTTCAGAATATCTTCAGAACAGACTTCCTCATCTCAATCCCACACTGGTTATAAACCTTTGCAGTGAATTTTCCTACAATTCGGATGGATACTATTGTTCATTACTTGCACAGGCCAGAGGTCATAAGGTAATTCCTTCCGCTGAAGTTCTCAACAAACTTGAATCCGGTGCTGGTATCAGAATGGATGCAAGCATGCATAAAATCTGCCATCAGTGGATTGAAAAAAACAATATTACAGATGAAACATGGACACTTGAAATCTATTTCGGAACCTGCTTCGAAAAGCAGCTGGAAAGAATTGCACGCTTTATTTTTGAACAGTATCCTTATCCTATCATAAGAGTTGTTCTGAATAACAGAAAAAAAAATCAGATAGAAACTGTGACTCCATTGAAGTTATCTGAGCTGAATGATGAACAGCAGACACTGTTTGCCGAAGCACTGGACAAATTCAATGCAAAAGTATGGCGTAATCCACGACTGAAAAAGATTCCTCGTTATGATCTTGCCATCTATCATAATCCGGAAGAACCTTTCCCTCCTAGCAATAAAAAAGCTCTGGCAAAATTTGTTGATCTTGCAAAAAGAATGAATATCAATGCAGAACTCATCACTGAAGCAGATATAAATCGTCTGATGGAATTCGATGCATTGTTTATGAGACAGACAACATCTCTGAATCACATCACCTATCAGGTATGCCAGAAGGCAAAACTTGCAGATATGGTGGTCATTGATGACCCAATGTCAATTATTCGTTGCAATAACAAGGTATATATCAATGAGTTGCTTCAAAAAGAAGGAATACCCTCTCCCAAATCGGTGCTGATGTTCAGAAACAATCGTCCTTCTTTTCAATATGTAGCCCAGCACATTGGTTGCCCATTCATCATGAAAATTCCCGACGGTTCATTTTCTCATGGAATTGCAAAGATCACTGATGAGCAGTGTTTCAATACACATCTGAATGAATTTTTTTCCAACTCATCCATCATTCTGGCACAGGAATTTTTGCCCACAGAATATGACTGGAGAATCGGCATATTGAACGGGGAGCCAATCTTTGCATGTAAGTATTATATGGTCAATGGTCACTGGCAAATTTACTATCACAAGAAATCGGGTAAAACTAAAAGCGGAAACTCCGAAACCATCCCCCTATATCAGGTCCCAAAAACCATTATCAGAAACGCTGTCAAAGCAGCATCACTCATCGGCAAAGGACTGTACGGTGTGGATTTGAAAATGATAAAGGATGAGGGAATTGTTATTGAAATCAATGACAACCCCAGTATTGATTACGGAATTGAAGATGCTATTCTTGGAGATGAACTGTATTACAGAATTATCAACGAGTTTGTCAGAGCACTTGAACAGAAACACCACTGATATGAACTCACTGAGAAATGCACTGAAATCAGATATATCCAGTATTTCTGAAATTGAACTCAGGAGTTTTGATTCTGAAGCTTTCAGCCGGGCACAGTTTCACCGTCTGTTGAAAAGTCCAAACTCACATTTTCTTGTCTATGATACCGACAACAAGGCAACAGCATACATTCTGCTTCTCAGACGAAAGAAATGCCGGTGGCTCAGAATATATTCAATTGCTGTAGACAAAGCAGAAAGAGGAAAGAATATCGGGACATTGCTACTTGCAGAAGCTGAACGTATTGCAGCATTATTAAAACTTGAAGGCCTATCACTCGAAGTGCGGCAGGACAATGCTACAGCTATTGAATTTTACAAAAAACACGGATTTCAGACAACAGCTCAACTGAATGACTACTATGAACCGGGAGTTCATGGTTTTAAGATGAAAAAACACCTGAATATTTTAGCAGAATAACAATCTTTTCATAAATTATCTGAACAAAATTTCTCATTATATTTGCATTCACATACTTGTATTCAAACTTTAAACCTGCTCATATGAGTAATATTGAGAACAAACGAAAGATCTGGCAATTTCCTTGGGCTTACCGCGAAAGTTTTATATTTGCTGCCGGGCTGATGATTGTTGGATTCATGCTTGAGTATTTTGCCGGCGGAAGCATTGTCAGATTGCCTTCATACCCTATAAATCTTTTTATCCTACTTGTTTTTATTGCATATCTTGTGGGCACCCACTTTCTCGTTAAAGGACCGGTGATGACCTGGCTTTCTTCAGTTCCTGCAGCAATGGCAAGTATGACTATGTTCACTGTACTTATACTACTCATGGGATTTATTCCCCAAGTAGAGCCTAAAGGGTTTATAGGAAAAATTGGCCTTCATCATATCCATAGCAGTCGCCCGTATATTATCATCGCAGTGTTCATGCTTACTGTTCTGGGATATACAATCATCAAAAGACTCCGCCAGAAATTTACCCTAAAAAATGTTGCATTTCTGCTCAACCATGCCGGACTATTTATTATCCTTACAACTGCTTCAGTAGGAAGTAGTGATATGATGAGACTAAAAATGCCTTTAATGGAAGGTGAAACATCAACTTACGCTTTTCCTGACGAGCATCACAGAGCTGAAATGCCTTTTTCAGTCACTTTGCATTCATTCACCATTGAAGAATATCCCCCTGAAATGTTGATTTTCAATGCTGCAAACGGTGCCCCTGAATTAAAAAAAGGTGATCACTTTCCCTTTGTCGAAGAAGGGAATGCCGGAAACATTCAGGAATATACCTATGAGATATTATCAGTTATATCTTATGCTGTTCCAATGGGTGAAGGATATGTATTTACAGAAGATTACGGCAGCACTCATGCAGCCCTTGTCAGAATCTCCAAAGGAAGCTTTCAGACAGAAGACTGGATTTCGAGCGGAAATTTTATGTATCCCCCCAAATATCTCATGCTGGACTCAGGTTTGATGCTGGGAATGCTAGAACCACGGGTAAAAAGATATGTCTCAGTGGTTGATATCACTGAAAATGACCAACTCACAAGAAAAAATGCTGAAATAAGTGTCAATCAGCCATTGAAAATAGGACAGTGGAAAATGTATCAGTATAGTTACAGTGATCAATTGGGACGTTGGTCACAGATGAGTGTTTTTGAACTTATCCGTGATCCTTGGCTACCTGCTGTTTATACCGGTATTTTTATGGTATTATTGGGCACTCTGTACCTTTTGTGGACGGGTCGTAAAATTGAAAAAGTCAATGAAGAAAAATTAAATCCTGAACCTTAATCAAATTCACACATGAACTGGCAATTATTTTCAATTTACATATATATCATCTTTCCACTCTGGATTGCGGGCTCTGTTATGCTGTATCTGAACAGAAGTAAAAAACTCATCATTTCTGATATTTTTATCGCTGCAGGGAGTATTTTGCTTATCATATTCACTGCTCAGTTGTGGATTGCCCTCGATCGGCCTCCAATGAGAACCCTGGCAGAAACAAGATTATGGTATGCTGTTTTTCTGTCACTGATTGGTATCATTCTTTATTACAGATGGAAATTCAGATGGATACTTGTTTACTGTCTTTTTCTTGCAATGGTTTTTATGTCTCTCAATTATTTCAAACCTGACACTTTTGACCAGACGCTGATGCCTGCACTTCAAAGCGTTTGGTTCATCCCTCATGTGATCGTGTATATGATAGCCTATGCTGTTCTTTCAGGTGCCACTATCATTGCAGCAGACGGCATCCTGGCATTGTGGAAGGGAAACCCGCTAAAAAATAGGCTTGTGTATGCTGACAACCTGGTCTATATCGGCTTTGCTTTTTTAACATTCGGACTCTTATTCGGAGGTTTGTGGGCAAAAGAAGCATGGGGGCACTACTGGACTTGGGACCCAAAAGAAACCTGGGCACTGATTACTTGGATGGTGTATTTGCTATACATCCATTACAGATTCAGACACAAAAAAGGTGAACGTATTCCTTTATGGCTACTGGTTATTGCTTTGATTGTTATACTGATTTGCTGGTTCGGCGTCAATTATCTCGCTGTGGCAGACAACAGTGTGCATACGTACACTAACCAAATGTAAGAGTTTTAAAAATTGTGCTCTTTAACTCAGGAATACTATCTTCATAAGTTTTCAAATAAAAGCAAAAATCTTTGTTTTATTTAACAAATATACTGCTTCAATACTGTCAGGCACTAGAAGAGAATTTGCTTGCAGAAAGTTCTGATGTGACAATGTTCAATTCCTTTAAAAGTATGAGTTGGTAAATTTTCATCCATGGAAACAACATACTTTCTGTAATTATCCTTAATCTGAAGCAGATTTCCAAATTCACGTTCCACAACTTTGTTTGTTGATAGTAAATAGCAAACCTGCACATAAATTGTTTCACCATCTCGTTCTGCAACAAAATCTATTTCAGTGACACCTTTTTGGCACACATACACTTTATATCCGGCAATAATCAGATGATTATATACCACATTTTCAAGAAGTTTTGAAATATCCCCTGGTTTGTAACCAACAAGAATATTGCGTAAGCCCAGATCTTCAAAAAAATATTTCTCTCCTACGTCAAAAATTCTTTTACCAGTCAGATCCATTCGAGAGACTTTATTTGCAAAGTATGCTCTACATAAATGGTTTAAATAGTCAAGAACCAAATTGGGAGTAACTTTAATCCGTTGGGACTTAAGAAAATCACTAATACTTTTTGCAGATATTAAGGAGGCAATATTATCTGATAAATATCTGATGAGATTTTCAAGAAATGTCACATTCCTGATATTGTAACGAGACACTACATCCTTCATTAGCACTGTAGAAAGGATTCCTCTTAAGTAATCACGTATTGGTCCATCTGCAGAACTTACATGCATCAAACCCGGCATACCCCCATGTTTCAAATAACGATCAAATGCTTCAGCTGAATCCGAAAGATTGTAAAAATTAAGAAACTCAGGATATGACAATGGATGTAACTGTATTTCAACATATCTTCCGCTGAGCATTGTGGCAAGTTCGCCCGACAAGATTTCTGCATTGCTTCCGGATATGTATATATCAGCCATATTCTTCGAAAATATATTTCTGATACTCTTTTCAAATCCTTCAATTTCCTGAATCTCATCAACAAATAAATAATTGTTCGTTCCTGTCTGATGGTTTTGATCGAAATAATCCTGTAGCTGATGATAGTCTCTAATGGTATCAAACTCATAATACTCTTTATTAATGTAAATGATGTTTGCAGCAGGATCTTCTTTTTGAATAAAATCTATGACTGAAAGTATCAGATAACTTTTTCCTGAACGTCTGAGTCCGGTAAAAACCTTTATTAAAGGCTTCCTTATATGCGGGATTACTTTTTTAAGATATAAGTCCCTTACTTTATAATTTGGATGCTCCATGATTCAAATATTGAGTTAAAATAATTGCAAATATAGTGATTTGTTTTAAGTATGATTAAAATAACTTCAAATATAGTGATTTATTTTAAGTATAATTAAATAAATAATTTTTCTCAATATAGGCAGTATTAAATACCTTCTGAGAAAGAGTCAGTATCTATTAAAACCTGACTTTATTACCTTGCCGTTGGCAAGTTTACATAAGTACAGCGGATAAATCATTTCTGCTTTTCTCTGATTATAAAAACAATTTTGAATGAATTTGCACACTGCCCGACAGGACATTGCTGGTCACTCCGCTTCTTGTTTTCATTTTAGAGTTCATATAGGTTTAAGAAAACAAAGTCTGAAATGGGTTTAAATTTCCACCATTTGTCCATGATTCTACCATTGAAACAATTACTGGTCTCAAATCCAAGTGTGGTTCATTAGCAATCAGTTTAAAAGTTTCCATCCCATGGGGAGATTCAAAACACATGAGTGGGCTGAAATAGGTGCACCATGCTCCAATCTGCAATCTTAGGCCTGTTTCTATGATGCAGGAAAATGCACAAGAATTTTATCATCAGGCAGGATATCAATAATTGTAAAAAATAAATGGCTTTACTTCATTTATTTGTCACCTTGATTCTGAATCCATCTCTTTCATGAAACACAATATTCTCTAATGCATCTGTTTTTTTCATAAATCGCTAAATTATAAAACTCAATGAAGCAATTTTATCAGAAAATTTATATCTTT
>CAYRXH010000007.1:52563-57523 GCA_964428185.1 uncultured Bacteroidales bacterium | reverse complement strand
TTACAAAATTTTTGGAGGTGTCAAAACATATGTTGAAGGCCCTTATACAGATAGATGGGGACGATGGGTGAGCAGTTTTGTGCAGATTAGTGATGATGAAACGGGTGAAATAATTGCCGTATTTGGTGCTGATGTTTCTGTAAGTCAATGGAGAATGATCATTTTAAGAAATTCACTTCCAACATTAATTTTTATTTTAATTGCAGTATTTTCAATCAGTTTTGCTTTTTTCTTAGGTAGAAAAGTTTTTCTGGTGCGAAAGGAATCCGAAGCCTCACTTATGTTATTTAAGGAAGCCCTTGACAATTCTACTGTTGCCATTGGAATGTCAACTCCAGAGTGCAAGCATTTTTATCAGAACAGATCGTTTGATAAACTTTTCGGAGCTATTGGTACTTCTCCAGATGTAATATTCATTGATCCAGAGGAGGGGAAAAAAGTATATGAAACTATCCGAACAGGTAAGCACTGGGATCAGGAAGTAAAATTGAGAACCAAAGATGGAAAAGTTGCTGACATTCTTCTTCGAGCCTATGCAAGCATGAACCAAAATGGGAATATCATATCTCTTGTAGGTATATATACAGATGTAACTGAACAGAGAAAAGCCCAGAAAGAACTGATTGATGCCAAACTTAAATATGAAGAAAGCACTGCTAATCTAACAGCAATCATAGAAAACACAAAAGACTATATCTGGGCTATTGACAGAGCATATAAACTCATTTATATCAACAACGTATTCCGGACTGAATTTAAGAACGGGTTTGGTGTTGAACTCAATATAGGGGATAAAATACTTGAAAAACTTCCATCTGAAAAAAGTCATATATGGAAAGATCGATATGATATTGCTTTGAACGGAACACATTTCATGTTTGAAGATGAAATCAAAGTCGCAAATAATACCATAGTTTATGTTCAGGTTTCAATGAATCCTATTGTCATTAATGAAAATGTTATAGGAGTTTCAGTTTTTGGAAGTAATATCACTGAAAGGAAACTTCAGGAACTTGAATTAATCAATGCCAAAAACAAGGCAGAAGAAAGTGACCGTTTAAAAACTTCATTTCTTCAGAACATCACTCATGAAATCAGAATCCCACTAAATGCCATTGCAGGTTTCGCAAGCCTGCTCAATAAACCGGAACTCTCAGAAGAAAAAAGGGAACAATTTATTTCAATCATACAGAGTAATAGCAAACAGCTTGTATCTATTGTTTCAGATATTCTTACCATTTCGGTCATCGAAGCCGGACAGGAGAAGCTGAATTACGGGCTTGTATGCAGCAATCGAATCCTTCAGGAACTCCATACAAATTTTAATCATTTATCTGCAGAAAGAAATATTCAGTTTACTCTTCATTGCCCACTTTCTGATGAAGAATCAACAATAAAAACAGACAAAACAAAACTCATGCAGATCATCACCAATCTGCTGATAAACGCTTTCAAATTTACAAATGAAGGATCCGTCGAATTTGGATATCAAAAGCAGGGAAACATGATTGAATTCTTTGTTAAAGACACCGGAGCAGGTATTGAAAAGGGAAAACTTGAGAAAATTTTTGAAAGATTCTATCAGTCTGACACTGCTTTCAACAGAAAAACTGGAGGTTTAGGACTTGGTTTATCCATATGCAAATCGTTCACAGAACTACTTGGAGGTAGTATTAGAGTAGATTCAACTCCCGGAAAGGGATCTGTTTTTTATGTATGTATTCCTCAGAGAAACTCCCGGTGATAAACCGTAAAGTCTAAGTTTCTGATTATTTCATAACTTTTTTCGTAAATTTGTACTTAAATATAAATTTACAAATAATAAACCATGAGTTATTGTTTTTCAAAAACTATTCAGGCTGCTGATTTTAACACTACCATTGAAACTGTTACTGCTGCGTTAAAAAAAGAAGGGTTTGGAGTGAACAGCCAGATAGACATTCAGCAGACGCTGAAAACTAAAATAGATGCTGACATGAACAACTATGTTATTCTGGGTGCTTGCCAGCCACATCATGCCTTTCAGGCTATTCAGGAAGAACGGAACATCGGAGTTTTCCTGCCTTGCAATGTCATCCTTGTTGATCTTGAAAACGGTTATATTGAAGTATCTGCTGTGGATCCTGTTGCTGCTATGGGAGTTGTCAATAACCCGAAATTAGGAGAAACGGCGCTTTAGATAAGAGAAAAACTTTCAAAAATCATTGTGCAACTCAATTCTGATATGGTGTAATGAGTATTTATTTACTGAGGTAATTTCACCACTCTTTTACCGGTTTCATCAAATTCAATTGTCTCCAGGGTTTTTCCTTCTTCATCCCAGAAGGTCCATTTTCCAACTTTCATACTGTTGTTAAATGTTCCTTGCTGGGCTTTTTTCCCATTGGCATGATATTCAACAAACAATCCATTGGGGCGACCATTTTCAAAATTCTGCTCCCTGAATTTATTCCCATATCGGTCATAAAAAGTCCACAGTCCCAGCTTCACCTCATCTTTATAAAATCCTGATTCAAAAGGCTGCCCGTTTTCCTGATATTCGGTCCACAATCCGTTTCGCAATCCCATATTGTAGCTTCCTTCATACAATTTATTTCCCTTTTGCGTATAAAAAACAGAGGCTCCATGCCTGACACCACTCTTGTATGTTGTTTCATATTTTAACCCTCCGTTGGGAAAGTAGCCTATCCACTGCCCATCCATTTGTCCTTTCATGAAATACCCTTTGTCTTTTTCCTGTCCGTTTTCATACCAACTGATCCAGTAACCCTGCTCAAGATCGTTTTCAAATTTCCCTTCTCTCTGCTTTCTGCCGTTCTCATACCAGGCCTCCCACAAGCCTTCCTTTTTGTCACTGACCCAAGTTCCGGATTTCCACTTTTCACCGGTTTCATAAAAATATTCCCACTTTCCATGTTGTAACCCCTGCTCAAACATGCCACGACTTCCAAGTTTTCCGTTTGGATGATAAAACTTCCATTCTCCCTGGTGTCTGTCCATATCCATTTCACCTTCCATCTCAATATTTCCGTTGGGATACCACCACACGGCATATCCATCAAGAGAGTCATTCACAAAAACCCCTTTGAATTCAGGACTTTCATTTTCCCAGAACATCTCACTTTTTCCCTCCCTTTTGCCTTTTACATAAAGGGTTTTCTCTTTCAGTTTGCCACTATTATACCACTCTAACCACTCTCCATCAATCTGTCCGTTCAGCATGACATATTTCTGTTTCACAGAACCATCCTGATAATAAACGACACATGGACCACTGACTACTGAAATGGTTTTCCAGAGAGCTCCATCTTCATAATAATATGTCCACAAACCTGATTTTTCATCTTCTTCAAATGTACCTTCCGCAGCAACTTTCCCGTTTCCGTGAAACAGTTTCCACCCACCATGCCTTTTATCATTCACATATACAAGTGTTTGCATCAAGTCGCCATTGGGAAAATATGATTTATAAATTCCGTTAATCATACCATCTTTCACTTCCCACTCTTCCACTTTTATGCCCAGTGAATCCCAAATTTCCACTGGTCCTTCTTCAACACTCACAGTTTTCCATACTTTTCCGTTCGGAAACCAATACTGCCAGCTTCCAACAAACTCTCCACGATCATATTGCTGCAAAGACAAGGGTTTTCCATCAGGATACCAGAACTTCCATACTCCATGTCTTTTACTATCAAGCATTTCGCCCTCATATTCCTTTTTATCAACATCATACCATGAAATGCATAATCCGTTTTCCTTATATTCATCCAATCTTAACTCCCCATTTTTATAATAATACAACCAATGTCCGGTCTGTTTTCCCTGCTCATAGATTCCTGTAGATTCAATATTTCCATTATCATACCAGTAGGTCCACTGGCCTGTTTTTAATCCGTCAAGAACATATCCCTGAGATTTTTTCTGCTTCTTGTACCAGTATTCTGTAACTTTCTGTGACTTCTGTGCTGAAACTGCCATTGAAACAAGCAACAATAAAATGAATGTGTTTTTTAATCTCATAGATTACTTTTTTATCTTAATAATTACGCTGTGTGAGAAATAATATTGTATCTCTGATATGAGTTTGTGTTTCAGACTGGGGAAACTGTTTAAGAAGTGACAGGGCTTTTTCCTGATATTCCATCATTTTTTGCTCAGAATAGCTGAGGCTTCCCTTCTCATTGATCCACTGCAGAATATCTTTCGAACGCCAGGGGTGCTTTTTAACCCGACGGATCAGTTTTCTGAATTTGATCTTCTCCAATCTGTCAGATTGATTCAAGGCATGAATCACAGGAAGAGTCAATTTTTTCTCCTTCAGGTCTGCAAATGATTTTTTCTGCGAATGAGCTGCATCAAAATCAAGAATATCATCTTTTATCTGAAAGGCTATTCCGGCATTGAGACCAATCTGATACATTGCATTTATTTCGCTTTCAGTAGCGCCGGTAGTAAATGCTCCGCACTGAAAACATGAACCAAAAAGCACAGCAGTTTTGTATTCAATTATCCTGAGATAGGCTTCTTCATCGGGGCTAATGTTTCTGGCATGCCGTATCTGCCACAACTCCCCCTCGCTCATTTTTCTTGTTGCGTTTGATACATATCTGAGCAATTGAAAATAATTATTATCAAGTGCCGTCAGTAAACCGGTGGCAAGAAGATAATCTCCGACCAGCACGGCTGCTTTGTTTTTCCACAGTGCATTAATAGTAAACACTCCTCTCCTGAAATCTGCTTCATCAACAACATCATCATGTACCAGAGTGGCAGTATGGAGCAGTTCAATCAAAGCCGCAGCCCTGTAAGTCTGCTCATTAGGCTCCCCAAAAAGACGGGCAGACAAAATAGCAAGCAGAGGTCTCAGTTGTTTTCCCTTTTTCCTAAAAAGATACTTCAGAATGATCTTCAACATCTGAACATCAGATTTCATCAAACGATCAAATTCAATCCTGAA
>CAYRXH010000007.1:7065-52463 GCA_964428185.1 uncultured Bacteroidales bacterium | reverse complement strand
TGATCTTCAACATCTGAACATCAGATTTCATCAAACGATCAAATTCAATCCTGAATTTTTCCATATCAGGTTGAACAGCAGCATATACTGATTGCAAATCTCTTTTCATAAGTTGAACCATGCAAATTTATGAAAAAAATTAGTGTTCAGTCTTTCACCAAAATGAAATTATGAACAACCACAGGTTAGGAGACCTGATATACTTTTTTCCCGACTTCAGCGGGAAAAATAAATTCATCTGAACAATAATACCACAAGTCATAATATTTTTTATATTTGCAAAGTGAAATTAAAACCATCCCTCATTATGAAAAAGATATTCCTTACACTTTTCATTTTTTCAGCATTCAGCTGTCTGGTCTCTGCACAAAAGTCTGACCCTGATGAAATTGAAATGAAATTCAATACTGCAGGAGATACCCTGATTATTTATATTCTTGATAAAAGTGTCACTGAGTTTGATATATTCATATACCGTTCTTCAGAAGAAGTGAAACTCAACGTACATACCCGTCAGAATCCCATTTATATTAACATAAGTGACTGGAAAAGAGGAATTTATCATATAAAAATTGACTATAACCTGATTACACAATTCAGAAATATAGAAATTTTTGAATAATCATAATTTCATTTGTGAAACAATCAGGACTGGTCCGCCTCTTTTCATTTCTGCTGATCATATCTTTATTTAGGTCTGCTGGCAACGGACAAGTTCACAACTTTATTGACAGCCTTAATCTTCAGGCATATCATTTACGATATACCCATCCTGATCGCGCACTCAAGTTATCACTGTATGCAATATCTCTTGCCAATGAAGACACTTTAAATGAGACTTATATTTTAAGTCTTCGAAATGCAGGTATTTCATCAATGGCAATTGCTGAGCATGATCAGTCGCTACATTTTCTCAACCGAGCCCTGAGTATATCAGAAATAACACATGACAGTGCTGCCATGTCTGCATGCTACAATAATCTTCAGCTTGTTTATTCTTCAATGGGAGAAATAAAAAAAGCGAAGGAACTGCTCTTTATAGGACTTGAACTGGATATGAGTCTGAAAGATACTTCGGGTATTGCAGTGGGACTGAGCAATCTGGCAAACATTTTTCTTCTTGAAGGCAATTATCAGAAAGCATTGAATTATTATAAAGAGTCTGCAAAACTGGAGCTACTAATTAATAATCCCATAGGAGCTGCTGATTCTTATAATAATATGGGAGCAGTTTATTATGATACCGGAGATCATGATCTGGCACTTGATTACTTTGTAAAAGCATACCGGATTTATCAAAAAGAAGAAAGCAAAACAAATGTTGCAATGGCTGCTGCCAATATCGCCAGTGTGCTTGCAGAAGCCGGAAAAGGCAAAGAAGCGCTTCCTTATATTCTTGAGAGTAAACAAATCAGAGGGCAATACAATGATTACAAAGGTATTGCACAAAGTTACGTTGTGTATGCAATTGTACTTCAGTCTCTCAACCAGCCTGCAGAAGCTGAAGATTATTTCTTCAGGGGAATGAATCTGGCAATGGAGGCAGGTGATTTCAGACAACTTGCAACAGGTTTTTTCTCTCAGGCACAGTTTTATCAAAACATTCAAGACACAACCAAAGCCATCCTATACTATCAGAATAGTCTGGAATATTCACGTGAACTCGGATATTCAGAACTCCTCAAGGCAACACTCGAACAACTGACAATTCTGAGTGCAGGCACAGAAAAATGGGAAAAAGCATACGAGTATCAAAGCGAACTTTTCAGGCTCGTTTCAGATTCAAATTATGTTGATGCAGAGAATCAAATACAACTCAGTACAATCACCAATGACAAACCAATCAATGAATCAGGCGATGAACTTCTTATTTTTCTTTTTGCAACAATTTGTGTGTTATCATTGATTATTCTTTTTCAGTACAATTATTACAGAAATCCAAAAAAAAAGCTGCCATAAACTGACAGCTTTTGCATGAAAACAAAATTGCTTTCTGCACACAACAGCATGCGCAATAATTTACACTAACCTAGCCTTAGATTTGAAGAGAACACGAAACATTCTTTGCCTGATTCGATGTGTCTTGATTCCAGTATTTTCCAAAGGCTATTGCAGGGGGAAAAGAGGTTGAAGCATACAAGTGCGTTTCTCTCATGGTATATCAATATAAAATGCTAAAACAATACCTAACACATTAACTATAAGTAGATATGTTTGGAATTTGCTAAATTCGTTTTTCTTTTGTTTCAAAAAATTCATCTCTAATAATAACCATCTCTAAATGATAGGTATAATCTCAAGTTTATAAATTAAGCGAGAAAAAATTACTACTAGGAGTTTTATGTATTTTTTCTCAAATTTTTTTATTTTAATATTTTGATTTTTTAAAGTAATATTTTAAATTTTTATATATTATTTATAATTTTTTTTTAAATAATTTTTCAAGCAGGAGCCTTATTTCATTTGCATTTATAAATAGTTCATCTATTATTTAAAACAACTCAACAGTAGAACTGTTACTTCTAATATTAATGGTCTATATTTTTAAAGTTTTATATGATTATCAATCTCACTTTCAATGACATAGTTTGATTCTTGGCAATTTAACATTTTTTTATTGCAAAAATCCAAATTATACTGTATTATTTTTACAATATAATTATTTATAAATAATACCCCCCTGTATTATGTCAAAAAATATTCTATTTAGAATAAATTTCAGAGCGTGTCTTCTTTTCATTATTTTGACAGGCATACCTGCTTTACTCAGTGCACAAAAAGATACTGAAATCAATATTACTCCTTCAGCAGTTAAAGCCAGTGAATCGAAAATTCGGTTTGATCAAACTGCTGAGCCTAAAGGTGCCCCAGTTATTTTAATCTCACATGAAACCCAAACAGTTATTGCCCCGGTTGAAACAGCAGAACCAGAACCAAAGGACAAGGAACAACCTGACCTTCTACCAGCAAAAAAGGAGGACCAATGAAAAAGTTCATTCTTATTAGCCTGATTATTTTCCTAACAATTTTTCCTGTATTTTCACAAGTACTAATCAGTGACGGAGGCACAGTAAACACATGCGGCACATGGTTTTTTGATGATGGCGGACCTTCCAGCGATTATTCAAATAATGCTAATGACACAATTACATTTTGTTCAGTAAATAATGCTGCTATAAGAGTTAACTTTTCTGTCATGAGTTTGCGTAACAACGACAACCTTTTTGTTTGGTACGGTGATCAAGCTGTTGGTACTCCAGATATTACCAATCCTGGAACCGGAATTTTAAATTCAGCCTGTGGTTGTCTCACGTTTGTGTTTATATCTGATGGCTCACTTACCAGACCAGGCTGGGAAGCATATGTTAGCTGTCTCGCTGCTCCTGCTGCTGCAAATGATTGGATATATCATGCAACTTCTGTTACTCCTGATGGAAGCTGTCTGGCAGGACAAACAAATGTTGGTTCAACAGGGGATTTCAGTTACGGATGTTTTACTTCAGGAAATACTGTCTGGTATGAAGTTGATTTATCTGGAGGGAACAATAATTTATCCGTGACACTTCAAAATGCCACATTTGCTAATGTTGAATATTTGATTGTTTATGGAGATCCATGCCATACCGGCACATTGGGAACGTACACCGGCACAGGGGCTCAATGCGGAGCATCTGCAAGCACAATAACCTGGTCTGATCTTGATCAGGATTTCTATTATATTGGTGTATCAAGTGTAACTGAGGGAAATTTTGATATTTGTTTCACCGAAAGTTATGTTGATGTGCGCGGTGATTATTACTGCGGTTATGGCGAAACATGCAACTCCTGCCCGTTTGATTGCGGGGCCTGCCCAGAAGCCATTGGTGGTTCTTATTTTCATCCTGCAGTTGGAATACAAAACACATATCTGGGTCAATGTATGGTAAGCACATGTTCTGGCACTTATTATGACAACGGTGCCCTGGTGTGACTTATTCAAACAATATCAATCAGATTTACAGAACATTTTGTCCTGGTAGTCCTTTAATGGCTGTTCAGGCAACCATCAACAGCATGCAGATTGAATATCAATCAGCTCCTGCAGGCTGTGTTGACCATTTGTGGGTGCAGAACGGACCTACTCAAAACAGTCCTACCATCTGGAGTGGTTGCGGAAATACTTCTGTTCCTCAAATTTATAATACTGCAGGCCTTTACAATGGCGGAGTGTTTACATCAACTCACTCTAGTGGTTGCTTAACATTCAAATTTAGCTCAGATGCTTCTAATGCCGGATACTGGGAGGGTTGGGACATCACTCTTAGTTGTGTCCCCTTTGCAGGAGGGTCAATTGACACATACAATAATGACTGCTCCATTGCTATTCCTGTTTGTGATGACGTCACTGTTTCTTCTGAAGTATGGGGACCTGGACTTGAATCTGAAGGGTGTGGAGGGTGTGTTACCTCTGAGAATTTCACTGAATGGTACTGGATGAGAGTTGCAACAAGCGGCACAATAGAATTTTCAATAAATCCTGTTGGAAATAGTGATATGGATTTTGCTTTATATCTTGCAAATGATTGTGGGTCCTTAGGTGCACCCGTGAGGTGTTCTTATGCAGCCTATAATGCCCCGGATAAAACAGGGATAGTGAATACTGCAGGAGACTTATCCGAAGATGTTTCAGGTGATCAGTGGGTGGCTGAACTTGATATTACTGCAGGTCAAGTTATCTATCTTATGGTCAATGAGTGGAACAAACTCAATCCAAATTCTTATTCTCTTGACTGGACTCTAACCAATGGTGCTTCTTTCGATTGCTCAATCGTTCTGCCAATTGATCTTGTTTATCTCAAAGCCGGTTGTCTTGAACACTCTACAAGAGTTACCTGGGAAACAGCTTCTGAATTAAACAACGATTACTTTACACTTGAACGCTCGTTTAACGGATTAAATTTCGAAGTTGTTACAATAATTGACGGTGCAGGCACTTCCAATGAACTGAAAAAATATATTTTTGAAGATATTCTTTATCCTTCAACAGTTTATTACAGATTGAAGCAAACAGACTTCAACGGAGAATCAAGCACATCAGAAATAATTTCTGTAACCTGTGATGAAGACCGTCAGTTCAACCTGACTGTTGGGGATAACTCAACTGAGGGGTATATTGAAATCATTCATGATGCTGTCGTCAACACTTCTTATCTTCTTACATTTACCGATGCCCAGGGCAAAACTATCTATTCAAAACATTACACT
The DNA here is from genome assembly GCA_964428185.1 of uncultured Bacteroidales bacterium. Taxonomy (GTDB): domain Bacteria; phylum Bacteroidota; class Bacteroidia; order Bacteroidales; family DTU049; genus CAYMAZ01. Next base: position 47,219 of record CAYRXH010000007.1, on the reverse strand, counting down.
GCAAGTTCAGAAGTTATCAATAAAAAAATTGAAAGCAATCTGTTTGCTCCGGGAATTTATTTTATCAACATCACTTCTTCTGTGAACAATCATTCTCAGAAAATTTTGATAAAATAAGAATACTGAATAATTTTTTAAAAAAACCCGTTTTTCAATGCGGGTTTTTTTATTTATAAATTATGAGTTGTTGCCCGGGATGAATTCTGTCTGTTGTCAGTTTATTCCATTTTTTAATGTTTTCAACTGTCGTTCCGTGATTTTTTGCAATAGCATAGAGAGAGTCACCTGATTTTACAGTATATGTAATTTTCCTTTTTCCTGCAGGGGAAGAAAAACTGTTTGTAGTTTGTTTGTTATCAAAACCCGATGGCTTCACGGTGGCATTTTCCCCATATAATATAAGTTTCTGTCCAGGATAAATTGTCGTTCCTTTAATAGAATTCCACTGCTGCAGTTGAGCAACTGTGACACCATATTTCTGAGCAACCAGTCCGAGGTTTTCTCCACTTTTTACAATATGGGTTACTGATCCACTGGAAGCAGGCTTGTTGGTTTGTGTAGTCTCAAAAGGCATTGAATGAATTGCCACTGTATCTGGCTGAACGGGGCCTCCATAGAGAGATGAAGGGTTGAACAAAAGAGCGATACAGGCAGAGTCTGTTTGTTCCCATATTCGTTCAGGGGGAAATATTTCATTCCGGATGAATTCTGTATACAAATCAAGCAATGCCATGACAAATAATTTTCCTTTCAGTTCATATCCTTCAGTTGAAAGATGAAGTCTATCTTTTTTTGCCAGCAATTTCAGTTCCCACTTCAGCATGGAATAGTTTCCACCGCTGACAGCAAAATAATCCCAGAATAGGCATCCCTGTTCAAAAGCTACTTTGCGAAGCAGGGCACTGTATTTATCTGTACTGACAATATGTTTTTTTCTGTAATACATATCCTGAGGCGGAATAAGCAAAATACAGGCTTCAGGAACCACTTTACGCACTTTCTGAACAATCGTAGTCAACAACTTATACAATACCGATTCTTCAAATGTCCCTCTGTAGATATCATTTGTTCCAAGATCCAGAACAAGCAGGTCAGGTTTCAATATTTCGATATGTTTTTCAAGGAGCTTCTGGTTCACCAGATGGTACATTGCAGAACCATTAATTCCTGCACTGCTGTAGATTATTCCATTTTGATCAGAATCCTCAATGACAAGCCCATACATTTCGAAAAACTTCTGTGTGGTATCTGATTTCGTAAAACTAATTGTCAGTGTATCAGAACTCCAGTCAAGCATTCCTGTCATCACACCGTTTTCAGAATCTACTGAGGTCACTTCCCAGCTTTTCTTTCCTGATCTTAGGTTCACATCAAAAGCATTTTCACAGTCCAGATAGAGCACGGAAACTTTCATTTGTTTCTTCGGTATTTTATACACTCCGGGTCTGAAAATAATCGATGCAGTTGCATTCACATCATCTGTTCTGGCAGTGACGCCTGTTACTCCAATATCATAGATTAAAACACGTTCAGTTGTTTTGGCAGAAGTCCATGTTCCTGTACACGATGTTTTATAGTCTCTGGTAGCATGAGTTCCTGCTGTACAAAAGGGAAATACCAGACCCCTTCCTCCGTTTCCGAATAAGTTCTGTAGTCTCTTCCTGACAAATCCTGTAAAGATATCTGAATGGATATGGGAATCTCCAATGTGAAGTATCCGAACAATTCCGGTTTTACTTTCTTTCATCTTATTCAGAAAAATCATAACTTCCTCGTTCTTGTTCCACTCAATAATATTTCTATCGTATGCAATGAATGGATAGTATGACTGAAAGAGTTCGTTCTGATATACTTTTGAAATCAATTCATTCATTATACAATCAGAGGGCTTTTGTTGTTCATTCTCATTCTGTGCGTTTGCAAAACCGGCACTAAAAAACAAGACACATACAGCAATAAAAATACATTTCATAGTACAGTATAGTATACTCCAAACCAAACAAACAACACACAGATATGAAACTCTTATTTCGTGTCAGGACAATATTTTCCTGATAATATCTGAAATCATTTTATTATCAGCCTTTCCGGCAAACATTTTTGAAGCAGTCCCCATCACCTTTCCAAAATCTTTAGGATCAGTCACACCAAGTTGGCTGATGATTTTTTTTATCTTTTCAGTAAGTGTGGATTCATCCATCATTGCGGGAAGATATTCCTGTATAAATCCGGCCTGAATCAACTCAATATCTGCAAGATCCTGCCTGGTTTGTGCAATATAAATATCAGCAGCTTCCTTTCTTTGCTTCAGGAGTTTCTGAATAAGTTTCAATTCCTGATCTTCTGTCAGCTGACCTGTGCTGCCTTTTTCTGTTTCTGCAAGTAAAACTGCAGCCTTCACAGCACGAAGTGCCTCTAGTTTTTCTTTTTCACGGGTCTTCATCGCGTCCCGGATATCCTGATCAATTCTCTGCTTCAGATTCATTGTTCAATCTTTAATCAACATTATCATGCAAAAATGAATTCCCTTTATTGATCTGAATTCCTGTGGCAGTCACTGTAACCGATGCATCAGATATCTCAGTCTGATCAGATGGATTGGTTTGAGTAAAATCCATTCCCCTGCGTACATACGCAGGTTGATTTTCAATTTCTTCCAGTCCTTCACCGGTTCTGATCTTCATACTCAGGTCTTTGAGTTTATTAATTCTCTCCTGTTGTGTCTTCAATGCTGGAGGATCTTCCTTTTTCTCAGAAAGAAATTTACTATCCTCAACTGGCTGATCAATTTTTCTAAGTTCAAAATCCAGTTTGCTTTGGTTTGTTTCTTCCTTGCCACTCACTGACAGTTCAAAAACATTTCCTGAATCCTCATTCTCAAGCTGACTTTGGGTTGCGAGACTATCTTCAAAAAGATCATACTTCTTACTTGGAGTCACAGGCTCCTGAGTCTTGATACTTACAGAATAATCTTCCTTTTTCTGCACTTCAAAATCCAGCATGGGATCCTGATTATCTGTCACATTTGGTTCATCAAGACTAGTATTTAGAATATGCTTTTTCAGTGTTTTTTCTATATCCGAATCGTTTCCAGTATAGATTTCGTTGGAAGCGGAATCAAATCCTGCAGCAACAAGAATGACACTGATTTTATTTCCAAGTGATTCATCTGTGCTGTTTCCCCAGATAATATTGGTTTCAAGTCCTGCTTCATCCTGAATATAATCAGTGATATCTGCCAGTTCATCCATTGCAATTTCGTCATTTCCACTGGAAATGTAAAGCAAAATGTTCTTCGCTCCCTTGATATTATTATCATTCAGCAAAGGAGAGTTCAGTGCCATTTCTGCAGCCTTCAGTGCTCTGTTTTCACCTTCAGAAATTCCAATTCCCATGATAGCCACACCACTGTCTTTCATGACCGTTTTAACATCCTCGAAGTCAACATTCACATACCCTGTGACAGTGATTATTTCAGCAATTCCTTTTGCTGCAGTTGTTAAAACATTATCGGCACGGGCAAAGGCATCAGAAAGCTTTAAATTTCCGAATAACTGTCTGAGTTTATCATTGCAAATAATTATCAGGGAATCAACATGATTTCTCAGCTCGGCAATTCCTTCCTGCGCCTGAATTTTGCGTTTTCTTCCTTCAAAAGAGAATGGTACTGTAACGATTCCAACAGTGAGAATTTCCATTTCGCGGGCCACCTGGGCAATAACCGGAGCTGCGCCGGTTCCGGTACCGCCACCCATTCCTGCAGTGACAAAGATCATCTTTGTATTGTTTTCAAACATTTCCTTAATATCCTCAATGGATTCAAGTGCAGCATTTTTCCCTGCTGAAGGATCATTACCAGCACCAAGACCATCGGTAAGTCCTGCACCGAGCTGAATTTTATTCATAACAGCACTGGCTTCAAGTGACTGCACATCAGTATTGCACACCACAAAATCAACACCCTGAATCCCCTGACTGTGCATATGATTCACGGCATTGCAGCCACCACCGCCAATACCAACAACTTTAATGATAGACGATCTGATCCTTTCAAAATCCATAGGTACCCCCTTTTATTTGCGTTTTAAAATTAACTTTTAATTAATAATTACCAAATTGAATTCACTTTTTTTTTCCACAAACGTATGTTAATATCCAACCAAATTACACTATTCAATATCCTCATCAAAAAAGCCCTTTCCCTTGTCAAAGAGTCTTGAAAAAATTGACTTTCCTGATTTTTGTGTTTTTTTTATCCCCTTCTGCTGTCTGAGATTTTCATCTGCCAATCGTTCAAAACCTTTGAGAACAAGACCAATTGTAGTTGCATACATGGGAGAAATAATTTCCTTTTGAACAGTTGCTGAAAGATGTTCCTGAGGCAAGCCAATTCTGGTATCCAGACCTGTCATAAACTGAGTTAACTGTGGCAAATGACGCACCATAGATCCACCTCCCGTAAGAACAATCCCACCTATGAGTTTCTTTTCGTATCCAGAATTCTTGATCTCATAATACACCTGTTCAATTATTTCTTCCATCCGGGCCTGAATGATGCCTGCCAGATTACGAAGTGAAATTTCCTTTGGTTCTCTCCCTCTCAGACCGGGAATAGCAACAATTTCATCAACTCTGTTTTCACTGGCCAACGCTGACCCAAATTTAATCTTCAAAGCTTCAGCCTGATATTTTAAAATAGTACAACCCTCCTTGACATCATCTGTCACAATATCTCCTCCCAAAGGGATGACAGCAGTATGTCTCAGAATTCCTTCCTGAAACACTGCAATATCAGTAGTTCCACCACCAATGTCAACCAATGCCACACCAGCTTCTTTTTCCTCTTCACTAAGAACAGCCTCGGCTGAAGCCAGTGGTTCCAGCATAATTGAACTCATTTCTAAATTTGCCTTATTCACACAACGTTCAAGATTTTTTGCAGCAGCCACCTGTCCTGTAATTATGTGAAAATTGGCTTCCAGACAAATTCCTGACATCCCCACGGGATCTTTGATACCCTGTTCCTTGTCAACAATGAATTCCTGCGGAATCACATGCAATATTTCTTCTCCCGGCTGCATCACAAGCTTGTACATGTTCTGGGTAAGTGTCAGAATGTCCATTCTGCTGATTTCCTCTTCAAGGCTGTTCCTGATAATACTTCCCTTATGTTGTAAACTTCTGATGTGCTGGCCGGCAATTCCTACATGAACAGTATGAATATCAACTTTTGACATCTGGCTGGCCGATTCAATAGCCTGTCCAATGGATTCAACAGTCCTTTCAATATTGTTCACCACCCCACGTTTTACACCATGCGATTCCCTGTGTCCATAACCAAGAATCTCAAGCTTGCCGTTTTCATTCATCTGCCCAACCATGGCAGCAATTTTTGTTGTCCCGATATCCAGTCCAACAATAATTTCATCACTCAATTTATTGTTCTCTTTCTGTTTCATATAATCTTTTTTTTTGAAATACAAATTGATTTTTTATGGTAATATCAACACCTGCATATTGATTCATATCAACATAAGGAATAATTTCTGAATATAATATTTTCAGTTTTTCGATCTTTTCTTCCAGTTCGTCAGGTTTTCCAAACTGAATTATGAAATCCCCTATCGCTGGAATCAGTTCAATTGAATCAGGCTGAATAATATGGATCTGAGAGATCATCTGAGAGAAAATCTCATCAGCATCAAGCACAGAAGCAATCATCCAGGCAGCATTCAAAGCCTCACTTCCATCGTTTGAATTCAGTTCCAGATGCCTGATTTCCTTACCGAACAAAGAGGGAGAGAAATCCGGAACACAACCGGTTAAACAAACCAGAAAATATGAATGATTGTAAGGAACTGGCATCATCTCTCCTTTTCTGTCAACCAAATAACTATTCCCGTTGTTATCAAACACCCTCATCAGTGGTTCTCTTAAAACGATTTCAGCTGTAATTACAGCATCAAGGGACTTGAACACACTCACACTACTCACGTATGGGTTGGCAGCAATTACTTCTCTGATTTTATTCAGGTCAATATCACTCATTTTTGATCCATCAATTGCCTGATATCCAGATCTCACATCGCTTCTGACTGATTCAGGTGTTATGAATGATAAAGAATCAGCATTCACAAATTCGATTTTAAACTCAGCACAAACAGTACTGTCATAATGACTGATCCTGCTCCTGAAAAAAACAATCAGTGCAATAATGATAAGCACAAAGATAATTATCCTCCCTCTCTTTATCATTTTGTGTCCTCCTTCATTGATACAAGCACTTTTTCTATTGGACACACCATCTGATCGATATCGCCAGCTCCAATAGTAAGGAGTATTTTGGGCTTAATCACAGAAATCAGTGTGGTTAAATCTTCCTTTTTGGAATAATGCTTTTGGAAATGATTGATTTTATCAAGTAAAAAGTGAGCATCAATACCTGGCAATGGTTTTTCTCGTGCAGGATAAATATCTGTCACAATAACAACATCAAGTTGTTCTAGGCTTCGGGCAAATTCATCAGCAAAGTCAGCAGTCCTTGAAAACAAATGTGGTTGAAATATGCCTGTAACAGGAATTCCGGGATACAAACCACGGACACCCTGAATAAGTGCATCAATTTCTCTTGGATGATGTGCATAATCATCAATATACACTAGATCAGCTTGTTGAATTCTGAATTCAAATCTCCTGTGAATCCCTTTAAAATCAGCCAGAGCCCTTTGTATAACGTCAGTATCAACTCCCGCAAGCATTGCCGCCCTCGTTGCTGCCAATGCATTCTCCACATTATGAATTCCTGCAAATGGGAACAAGACATCCTTAAGCAATGCTCCGTTTTCATCACAGATATCAAAGGAATATTCACCATCAGCAAATCGAATATTTTCTGCATATAGTCCCTCTTTGCAATGAATCCCATACTTAAACACCTTGTGTTCAGAATTTTTTATATTGACTTTCTGTTGGGTTACTATCGATCCACCGGGTTTTACCTGAGATGCAAACTGCTGAAAGGCTTCTTCGAGGTTATCAAAATTCCCGTATATATCAAGATGATCTGAATCAATGGCAGAAATTACAGCAACATCAGGCGTCAGGTTCAGGAACGAACGGTCATATTCGTCTGCTTCAACAATACATACTTCAGGATCAGCTGAAAAAATCAGATTCTTTTCGTAGTTTTTCATTAGTCCCCCCACGAAAGCAAGCACCCTTTTTCCTGAAGTTTTTAAAATATGGGTTGTTATTGATGAGATGGATGTTTTGCCGTGAGTGCCGGCCACAGCAATACAAAATCTTGTATTCACAAGATCTGCCATTGCCTTTGAGCGTTTGATCATTGGAATCCCTGACTCAGAAAAATATTTGAATTCCTCATTATCCCGCGGAACTGCAGGAGTATAAATCACCAATTCCACATCTTCAGGAATACGTTTTATGTCAGGATTAAAGTGCACATCTATTCCTTCATTCTGCAACATGGTTGTCAGTGCGGTTGAAGTTTTGTCATATCCTGACACCTTCACGCCTGCTGCAGCATAATACCTTGCAAGAGCACTCATTCCGATTCCTCCGATTCCGAGAAAATAAACTGACCGATAATTAATCTCTCCTTTCATTAAAACAATCCTACAATTTCGTGAACAATAGTTTCATCAGCATTATCAAATCCAAGTCTTGCAATTTCAAGCTGAAGCTTAATTCTTTTCTCTTCATCAAAAAACAAATCCAAAACCTGGCTGCCCAACTTTTCAACAGCTTCATTATCCAGAATTAGAATTCCTGCATTTGCATTCACTAGTGCCTGTGCATTTTTTGTTTGATGGTCTTCAGCAACATTTGGTGAAGGAATCAGTATGACCGGTTTCCGGACAAGACACAGTTCTGACACTGCAATTGCACCTGCCCGGGATACAATAACATCAGCTGCAGCATAAGCCAGATCCATACGTTCAATGAACTTATAGACCTGAAATCTGTTATTTTGATATTCAGCAACAGCTTTTAATGCACTATCATAATAATAGCTTCCTGTTTGCCAGATAAGCTGAATCCCCTTTGATGAAAACAGTTCAAGTGCAGCATGCACAGACTGGTTGATTGTCAATGCACCAAGACTTCCACCAACAACAAGTAATATAGAATCCTCTTTTCTGAAATTAAAAAACTCAACCGCTTCATCATGCTTATCAGCAATATTTTTTATTTCGGGTCTGACAGGGTTTCCGGTGATATAAATTTTTTCAGGAGGGAAATATTTTTCCATACCGGCATATGCAACACAAACTTTTGAAGCCTTTTTTGCAAGCATTCTGTTGGTTAGTCCGGGATAGGAATTTTGTTCCTGTATGAGTAACGGGATTCCTCTTCTGACTGCAGTACGAGATACCGGCCATGAGGCGTAACCTCCCACTCCCACAACAACATCCGGCTGAAATTCTCTGATTAACTTCTTCGCCATTCGCAGACATTGCAACAAACGAAATGGAAGAATCAGATTTTTTAAACTGATCTTTCTTTTAATACCGGCAATAGGAAGTCCTCTTATCTCAAAACCAGCTGCTGGCACTTTTTCCATTTCCATTTTTCCTATTGCTCCAACAAACAATATTTTTACACCGGGAACTATTCTCTGCAAAGCTCTGGCAATTGCAATAGCGGGAAAAACATGTCCCCCGGTACCACCTCCGGCAATCATTACTTTATACTGCTTTCTGAACATGAACTTGTTCCTCCTGATTTGAATAAACTTCACGGCTGATGCTGAGCAAAATACCCAGTGACAGACAGGTGAAAAGTATTGATGTTCCTCCCATACTTACAAGTGGTAAAGGCTGACCGGTAACAGGGAATAAATTGACAGCAACCAGCATATTTATCATTGCCTGACTGACTATGAGCAGAGTAATACCCAGAGCTGTCAGCCCGCTGAATGTCCCCGGTGCTCTAATTGCAATCCGAATGCCCCTGTAAAGAATAATCAGATACATCAACAGCACCACAATCCCACCAAACAGACCATATTCCTCAATAATAAATGCATAAATAAAATCAGAATAAGGATTTGGAAGTATATTTTTTTGAGTACTTTTTCCTGGCAGTTTACCAAACATCCGTCCACTTGCAATAGCAATCAGAGCCTGCTCTTCCTGACTGCCATCTTCGATGTCTTGATTTACAAATTTATCAATTCTGCTGAACAAAGTATTAACTCTTGTGGATTCTGGAGTGACAAGCATTAAAAAACTCAACAGAACAACCAATCCAATAATTGTTAAAGCCGTAAACTTCGCAAGCGTCTTTGTTGGAACACCTCCGAAATACAGCAACAGTAGGCTTATAAGAAGCACAATCCCTGCAGTTGAATTATTTGCCGGAAAAATTAATCCTACAACTAAAAACACAGGTAGAAACAAAGAATAAAAAATACTGTTAAAGTCATGTAATTTTCCTGTTTTCAGAGCAATGGACCGTGAAAGAAAAATCACAAGTGCAAACTTGGCAAGATCGGAACTCTGAAATGTTAAATTTAGCCCTGGTATTGTAATCCATCTGGAAGCTTCATTATATTCAGCACCTCTTAGAAGTGTATAGATAAGCAGGGGAACTGAAACAACCAACAAGAGCTGAGATATTCTTGAAAAATATGTAAACTTCACCAAATGCACCAGATACATAAGGAATAAACCAAACAACAGCAGCCCTAATTGCTTTAACATGTAATATTCGGTATTACCATCTTTAAATCTGAAAGCAAGGGTGCTTGTGGAACTGTAAACAGCCAGAATGGACAAAACAGACAATATTATCACTGCCACCCAGATCACCTTATCCCCTTTAATATATTCCAGAATTTTATTCATATTTTATTTAAAGGTTAACTACTGCCTGTTTAAACTGATTGCCTCTGTCTTCATAGTTTTCAAACAGATCAAAGCTAGCACATGCAGGAGATAAAAGAACAACATCCCCCTGTGTGCCCATTTTGTATGCCATGTTCACTGCCTCCCACATTGAAGTGGTTTCCATAATTTGGGGAATAATTCCATGAAAGGATTTTTTCAGCTTTGTATTATCTGCACCCAAACATATTAATACTTTCACTTTATTCCTGACTAGTTCAACCAGTTCACTGTAATCATTTCCCTTGTCCTGTCCTCCTGCAATCCAGATTATCTGTCTGTTGATACTTTCCAGGGCATACCATGTAGAATTAACATTGGTTGCCTTTGAGTCGTTAACAAATTCAATCCCATGAACCATGGCAACTGTTTCCAACCTGTGTGCAACATTTGTAAAATCTCCAAGACTTTCTTTGATGACAGCATTTTTAACATCCAGCAGTTTGGCTGAAATGGCAGCGGCCATTGAATCATACAAATTGTGTTTTCCCTGTAAGGCTAATTGTTCAATTATCATTTCGAATCGGTGTTTATTTATTTCTATTATTATTTTATTGTTCTCAACCCAAGCTGCGTTTTCAGACATCTGTCCCCTTAGTGAAAAGGGAATATGACTACCGCCGGGTTGTAATTCTATCATCTTTTTCTGAATCATTTGATCATCAGCACAGTAAACCAAATACTGGCTGTCATTAAGATTCATGCTTATTCTTAATTTACTGTTAGCATATTTATCCAGAGAATAATCATACCTGTCTAGATGATCAGGAGTAATGTTGAGCAAAACTGCAATATCAGGTGCAAAAGAGAATGAATCATCAAGCTGGAAGCTGCTGATTTCAAGCACATAATAATCTGCAGATGAAGTAGCTACTTCCATTGCAAAACTCTTTCCCACATTTCCGGCCAGTGACACATTATAACCTGCATTCTTTAATATATGATGAGTCAGTAATGTTGTTGTTGTTTTTCCATTACTTCCTGTAATTGCAATAATTGTAGCATCAGTAAAAGTGCTTGCAAATTCTGTTTCAGAAATCACCGGAATCCCTTCATCTCTTATGAATCTCATCACATCCACATTTTCAGGAATGCCTGGACTCTTAATTATTCTGTCTGCATTAAGAATCCTGCCCAGAGTATGTTTCCCAGATTCAAATTCAATTTGATATCTTTTTAAAACATCAAAATACTGTTCCCTGATTTTCGCTGAATCAGACAGAAAAACATCATACCCCTGCACTTTTGCAAGCACAGCTGCTCCTGCACCACTTTCTCCACCACCAAGTATGACGATTCTTTCTGCCATATTATTATCTAAGTTTTAGAGTTACTACAGTTAAAACTGCCAAAACAATGCTGATGATCATAAATCGCATCACAATTTTGGCCTCATGATATCCTTTCTTCTGATAATGATGATGCAGTGGAGACATGAGAAAAATTCTACGTCCTTGACCAGTTCTTCGCTTTGTAATCTTAAACCAGAACACCTGTATCATAACCGAAAGGCTTTCGGCAAAAAACACCCCACAAAGAATCGGAATTAGAAGCTCTTTCCGGATGATAATGGCAAATACAGCAAGAATTCCTCCCAAAGAAAGGCTTCCTGTATCCCCCATAAAAACCTGAGCCGGAAAACTGTTATACCACATAAATCCTAAACATGCACCAACAAAAGCACTTATAAAAATTGCAAGCTCCCCTGTATTGGGGATATACATAATGTTAAGATAATCAGCAAAAACATAGTTGCCCGAAATCCAGGCAAGCAAACCTAAGGTTGCTCCTACTATTGCCGATGTTCCTGTCGCCAGTCCATCAAGACCGTCAGTAAGATTCACACTGTTGGAAACTGCTGTAACAATAAAAATGACAACAATGACAAACAGAATCCATGCATAATTTGCTACTCCCGCCCCCATCCAAGAAATGAGCTGCAAATAATCAAATTCATTGTTTTTAAAAAAGGGAATTGTCGTTTTTGTTGATTTAGCTTCTTCCTTAAAGTTTACAACCAGCTTCTGTTGCCCGTCTTCAGCAGCTGTAACCACTGCAGAGTCAACATTGGCCTTTTCCTTAATCACCACATTTTCATTAAAAACAAGAGTTAATCCCACAATTAATCCCAGACCAATCTGTCCGATGATTTTAAATCTCCCATGCAGCCCTTTTTTATCCTTTTTGAATACTTTTATATAATCATCAAGAAATCCTATAAGACCCAGCCATACGGTAGCTACCAGCATGAGAACAATATAGACGTTGTTAAGTTTCGCAAAAAGAAGGGTTGGAATGATGATTCCTGCCAGTATAACAAAACCTCCCATTGTAGGGGTTCCTTTTTTGGATAACTGACCATCAAGACCAAGATCTCTAATATCTTCTCCAATTTGCTTCTTTTTAAGAAAACCTATAAGTCGTTTTCCAAACACCAAGGTAATGAGCAAAGAGGTAAGAGCTGCCATTGCCGAACGGAAAGATATGTACTGAAACACTCCGGCACCGGGAAGATCATATACTTTGTCCAGATAATCAAAAATTGAGTACAGCATAATTTATCCGTTTAATTGATCAAATAATATGTTTGCATCGTCAAATGGATGTTTCACCCCATTGATTTCCTGATATGTTTCGTGTCCTTTTCCTGCAACGAGAATAATATCATCTCTTTTTGCCATGATGCAGGCTGTTCTGATTGCTTCCCGGCGATCCTCAATGATCATTGTTTTCATGAGCTGAGCACCATCCAATCCACTTTTCAAGTCGTTGAGAATATCTGCAGGATGTTCATTCCTTGGGTTATCTGAAGTCAAAATCAGAGTGTCAGCCCACGATGCAGCAACTGCAGCCATCAAAGGCCGTTTTGTTTTGTCCCTATTTCCTCCTGCACCAACAATAACAAAAAGTGTTTCATTGCCTGTGCGGATTTCAGAGATGGTAGAAAGCATATTTTCAAGAGCATCGGGTGTATGCGCATAGTCTACAATTGCAAAAACCCCCTTTGTATTCTCTATCAGTTGAAACCTCCCGTTTACATGCCTAAGAGAACTCATGGACTGAAGTAACTGCATTTCATCCATCCCCAGATTCACAGCTGTACCATAAATTGCGAGAAGATTCTGTGCATTGAAACGTCCTCTGAGATGGAAATGAACTTCATGCTTCCCTATGCGCATCTTCAGTCCATCCATGGAATTTTCCAAAACAACACCCTTGAAGTCAGCCGGCCTTTTTAATGAATAATAATATCTTTCGGCTCTGCAATTCTGCAGCATTACTGTTCCATTGGGATCATCAGCATTCGACAAAGCAAATGCACTACTATCAAGATCATCAAAGAATTTCTTTTTTGCATCTCTATACGATTTGAAATCACCATGGTAATCAAGATGATCTTGTGTCAGATTCGTAAATACTGCACCCCTGAATCTAAGACCACTGATCCTTTTCTGTACAACAGCGTGAGAACTCACCTCCATAAAACAATACTCACATCCCTCATCAAGCATTTGTCTCATGATCCTGTTCAGACTTATAGGATCAGGTGTTGTATGGGTTGACTGAAGTTTGGTTTCGTTGATATAATTGGCTACAGTTGAAAATAATCCGGAGCCAAATCCCAGACTTCTGAAAACCTGAAACAACAAAGTGGCAATGGTAGTCTTCCCGTTTGTACCAGTTACTCCAGTAAGTATCAACTGCTCAGAAGGATGATCAAAAAATGCTGAAGCGAGTTTTCCAAGAGCTGTAGCAGAATCACTGACACAAACATATGAAGTGCTGTCATTGAGACTTTTGGGCAACTCTTCACACACAATAGCAACTGCACCGCATTTTATGGCATTCTCAATAAAACTATGCCCGTCAACAGTTTCTCCTTTCACGGCAATGAACAATGAACCAACTGAAACTGACCTTGAGTCCATTGCCAGATCTTGTATCTCAATTTCAGTGTTTCCGTAAACACCTGAAATTTCAACATCATTTATTATTTCCTTCAGTTTCTTCATTTCAATCAACTTAACCTTATTACTACTGTTTTCCCCTGAGGCAGAATAACTCCAGGCTCAACAGACTGCTGCATAACCCGTCCCTTTCCTGTTACCTTTACCCTGCATCCCATCTTTTCAACAAGTTCAACAGCATCCCTGAGATTCATCCCTTTCAGATCAGGCATAACCCCCTGTTCAAAATTCACCGGGATAAATGGAGGAACAGAATCTGAAGAAAAGCTTATCCACTCATAATCAGGAATTTGAACATTCTGCATATCAACGGGCAATAATGAAATAAAAGATTGCACAACACTTCTTTTCATTTTTCTGATTTTAGGTAGTCCCCTGATACCTATAAAATTTTGTCTGTCAATAGGGTCATGAATTTCAAGTTCGGTAGCATACACAACTTCGGCGATATCTCTGAAAACAGGGGCAGATACATTTCCGCCATAAATGAGGCCCATACTTGGTTTGTTGACCACAACTATACATGAATATTTTGGATTATCTGCGGGGAAATATCCGACAAAAGTTGCATTATAGTCCTGATCTGAATATTGTCTGGCTTCAGAATCCCAAATTCTTGCAGTAGCAGTCTTTCCTGCGATGCGGCATGAAGCATTTCTGAGGTTTTTTGCTGTTCCATGCTCCACTACACCTTCCATAAGACTTTTGAGTTTTGCTGCAGTTTCCTTTGAGCAAATTCTTTTGTTTAGGATAACCGGTGCAAACTCAGTTATTGTTTTTCCGGCCATTTTGAATTCCTTTACAAACATTGGCCTTACAAGTACGCCGTCATTGGCAACAGCGTTATAATAAGCCAAAAGCTGAAGAGGGGTTATTGAAAGTCCATAACCATATGAAATGGAAGGTAAGGAAGAAGAAGACCATTTAGGGGTATTGGGATAAGGTATCTGTGCCGGCTGCTCTCCCCTGATATCTATTCCCATTGGTTTATGAAAGTTCATCGCATACAATCGGTCAATAAATTTTTCAGGATTGTTTTGGTATCGTTTCATCATCAGCATAAGTGTCCCCACATTTGATGAATACTCAAAAACTTCTCTTGCAGTGATATCACCTAATGCATGAGTGTCAAACACTTCCCATTTGCCGATTTTGAGACTGCCATTACCGGTATGTACAATTTCTTCGAGACTCAGATTCTGATCTTCTAGCATTGTCAACATAGAAAACAATTTAAATGAGGAACCCGGCTCATATAAAGTTCCAATAGCATGATTATATGTCTCATAATAAAATCCATCTGCAAGTTTTTCCAGATTGGCAATGGCTCTGATTTCACCGGTTTCAACTTCCATAAGAACCGCGCAACCCCACTGCGCATCATGCTTGATTAAATGTTCGAGCAGAGCGTTTTCAGCAACATCCTGAACACGCATATCAATAGTCGTTACAATATCAATTCCTTGCTGGGGTTTTATAATAAAATCATCATTCACTGGCACATATCTGTTGCCCGGAAGCCTCTGCTTCATTCTTTTTCCATTTTTCCCTGCCAGTTGTATATCATATGCTCCTTCAATCCCAACTTTAATATCTTCTCTGGAAAACCCAATTGTTCTTTGTGCCAGAAACCCAAACGGATGTACTCTTTTTTCGCGTTTTTCCTCAATAATTCCACCTCTGAAACGTCCAAGCCTAAATAAAGGGAAAGTCCTGACAAGCTTCAATTGATTATAGTCAATATTTCTGACAATAAGACCGTATGTATTTTGCTCCTGCCTGTAATCTTCAAGTAATTGCTTCCATTGTGGTTTTGTCTTTTTAGGAAAATGCTGTGCAAGACAAATTGCAAGACTGTCATAATAAGCATTAAAGTCTTTTGAATCTACATTTTTTACCGAAAAATCCACATAAATATCAAATCTGGGAACAGAGGTTGCAATCAGCTCCCCGTCATGTGAATAAATATTTCCACGGTCAGCCAGAATAACCGATTCAACGATTGAACGGGTTGAGGCTTTTTTCCTGAGTTGCTCTCCATCCCTATATTGAATGAGAAGAATCCTCACGAGAATAACAATTGCAAGAACCAAGACCACATAATACACAAGATGTGCTTTCCCCAATTTATTGCCATTTGCACTCTTCATTCCCATGACTTACTAATCCTCATCTTTTTTGATTATGATTTTTCTGGGTGGAATAATTGCTCTTTTCAAACCAGTTGTCTCAAGTTCCTTTTTCAGATAGGAAGCCTGTGTTATTTGTGTCAATTCCTGCGAAGTAGTGACAAATTCAAACCTCAATTCCCTGATATCATCCTTTGTCTTTTCAATGGACAGGAGAGTTTTATCAGCATAGAAATTCATTGCAATGTATACAAAGGCAATAAAAACGATGTAAAAGAAAAATGGAGCCTGCTTTATAAAACCATCACGGGTAAGAAAGCTCCCGTCGAGCATAGTCTTTACGTTTCCTGACACAACATTGGGTACTTTGACTGAAGGCAAAAAATTGCGGGCAGCAAATCCCTTTCGTGATTTTTTATGTTCACGGATAATATTCTTTTTTACATTTTTCTTATTAGCTGCCATCTTCAAAGTTTTTTTGCTGCACGTAGTTTAGCACTTCGTGCTCTGTTGTTCATTTGAATTTCATCAATGCTAGGAATAATTGGCTTTCTTGTAAGCACCTCAAAATACTTAGTCACCCTTCCATAAAAATCCTTCTCAGGAACTCCTTCTGGATTGCCTGTCTTCATAAAATTCTTTACTAATCTGTCTTCATCTGAGTGATAGGATATAATTACAAGAACACCACCCGGCTTGAGAACTTCAAGTGTCTGAGAAAGCATTTCTTTCAGTGCAGTGATTTCTTCATTCACCTCAATCCGTATTGCCTGAAACACCCTGGAATAGTTACTGTATTTGCTGGATGGTGAAATAAACCTGTCAACAATAGATGTAAGATCAGCAGTTTTTCTGAAAGGTTTATTGTTTCTAATTGAAACAATGGCTGCAGATAGTTTTCGTGAATACTGTAGTTCAGAATTGTTGTAAAACACCTGAGAAAGTTGCTTTTCACTGTACGTATTGAGAATATCTGCGGCTGTCCTTTTCCCCTTTCGGCTCATCCTCATATCCAGTTCAGCATCTGGATGCATATGGGAAAACCCTTTCTCCGGTTCATCAATCTGAAATGAACTGACTCCAAGATCAGCGAGTATACCATCAACCGGTTTTAATTGATAAAACCCAAGAAAATTTGACAAATACCTAAAATTCTGAGGAATAAAAGTAAACCGATCATCCTTTATCAAATTTGACGCAGCATCATCGTCCTGATCAAACGCTACAAGCTTTCCTGAAAGCAGTCTGGTTAAAATCTCCCTGGAATGACCACCACCGCCAAAAGTAAGATCAACATACGTACCTTCAGGGTGAATGTTGAGCAGATTAACAGATTCACTTAGCAATACAGGCAAATGATACATTTACTTTTCTTCATTTTTGATATCACCCATAACATCTTCGGCAAGATCACTGAAACGATCTGCTTTTTCAGCAAAAGAAGTTTCATACAACACCTTGTCCCAGATTTCAATCCTATTCAGAGAGGAAGCAAGCACAATATCCTTGTCTATCTGAGCCCACTGAATCAGGTCCCGGGGAATCAGCAAACGACCAGCATCATCCAGTTCAACAATCTTTACACCTGCCATGAACATTCTGATAAAATCATTGTTCTTTCTGACAAAACGATTTAACTTATTGATTCCCTTCATCTCACTTTGCCATTCAGACATCGGATACAACTCAAGGCACTTCTCAAAAATGCTTCGCTTCATAACAAAACCCTCATTGAGTACCTGAGACAACTGACGCTTCAGACCGGAGGGAAACAACACCCGGCCTTTGTTGTCTACTTTTTGTTCATGTACTCCAAACAGATTTATCATGAGTGATTTTTTGACGGTGTAAATGTAGGACAAAATTACCACATTTTACCACATTTTACCACGTTGTTAATAACTTTTTTCACAAGAACTATCTATATGCCTGATATTATGCAATTTAGAAATGTGGGAAATTTTGATAATAATAGAATTTATCTGAATGATGTTTATATGTTTAATTCGTTGAAAATCAAATTACACTTCACCAAGTAAGTGAATTAAAAAAGCGATTTACAAAAACCAGATTTTATTATTAAAAAGAAGTATGGGGGGGGAGAGAAACTTTGATTACTTTCTTTTTGAAGCTGAAAATTCAGTGGTTAAATAATCTTTCAGTTGCTGCCCTTTCAATGAAGTTCTGAGTTCATTTCCTACAGCAAGTGAAATGGCACCACTCTGCTCTGAAATGACTATTACCACTGCATCTGTTGATTCACTTATGCCAAGAGCAGCTCTGTGGCGAAGACCCGTGCCATCAGGCATATCTTCCTGTTCAGAGACAGGCAGGATGCATTTGGCTGCAACAATTCTGTTTTCAGATATAACAACTGCCCCATCATGAAGGGGTGAATTTTTAAAGAAAATATTTTCAATTAAATGTTCAGTTATAATGGCATCAAGTTTCACACCAGTCAAAACAATGTCTTCCAATTCACTCTTCCTTGTAAGTACAATCAACCCTCCGGTTTTTGATTCTGCCATTCCCTTTACTGCTTTTAAAAGGGATTCAATATCAAGGCTTGAATCCTGAAAAATATTAAACTTCCAGAATAAAAACCTACGTCTTGTTTTGTTCATAAATCTGGGATTGCCCAATAAAAGCAGAAACTTTCTTATTTCCTGCTGAAAAACTATTATAATTGCAAGGACACCCACACTGATAAACTGTCCCAGAATTTCACTGAGCATGGGCATTTCAAGATAAATCACCAGTTTCCAGATAAGATAAACTGCTATGATTCCGAAAAAAATATTTATCCCTGCAGTCCCCTTGATAAAGTTATACAATTCATATAACAGATACAACACCAAAATCAGGTCAATAATTCTAATTGGAGATAAATTTGTGAAATAGTCAATAAAAGGCTGAAAAAAAGCAGAATCCATCTTCAGATTTTTTGCAAATTTATACAATATTTTTTCAGCCCTTTGTAAAGAATGAATGTTGTTTTTCATATATTTGCATTTTACAAGTAACAACAACCCAATGAAAAAATTTGGATTTTCTCTTATAATAAGCCTGTTCTTTGTTCAGGTTATTTCAGCCCAGAACACCATTTCTACGGAATTGGCCAAACATATTGCTTTGAAATGTATGCTGCAAAAATTAAATCATCCCTCTCTTGATGTGTCATCTTATGTATTTGGAGAAATTTCAGAGGTCATTCCTGTTGCGAATGATAAAAACCAGTTGCTTTATTATATTGTCAATTTTGATTCTCCTGGCTGGGTCATCGTTTCTGCCACCAAAACATATCATCCTGTGATTGCCTTTTCATGGGAAGGGAGATTTGAATATCCCGTTACAGCCCCCTCTGTGAAGATGTGGTTAAAAAATGAAGAACAAAAAATTCAACAGTCAATTCTCTCGACAGTACGTTATCAGAAGATATCAGACGCATGGGACTTCTATGAGAATACTGATATTCTGAACATCGGAAACCGGAATGAAAAGATTGTATTACCAATGCTTACAACGCAATGGAATCAGGGAACATTTTACAATGAATTCTGCCCTGTTGATCAAGCGGGTCCTGATAATCACACCTATGCTGGGTGTGTTGCAACCGCCATTGGTCAAATAATGAACTATTTCCGATACCCCCTTTCCGGAACAGGATCTTATACAAGCGAATATACTACATACGGCACTCACACAGTTAATTATTCTGAAGCAAAATACACATGGAATGAGATGCCCCTGAAGCTTACACGAAGCAATCATCCTGTTGCTGAATTGCTTTACCATATCGGTGTTTCAGTTGATATGAATTATGGTCCCAACGGCTCAGGCATGTGGAATCATAAAGCTGCTCATACAATGAAAACATTTTTCGGATATTCAGACTCAACTCAGTATAATTTCAGAGACACAACCACTGTTGACTGGAATGCAATGCTGATTGACCATCTTGACAGAGAGATTGTATTATATTACGCAGGCTGGACAGACTCTCAATATGTTTCAGGACATGCATTTGTATGTGATGGATATCAGGATTCTTCTTTCTTCCATTTCAACTGGGGATGGGGTGGTGCCTACGACGGGTATTTTCACATTGACAATCTGATTGTGGGTGGCAATGATTTTACTACTATGCACGAAGCCGTAATAAACGGTACTCCTGCATCCAATTACCCCTATTATTGCAGCGGGACAGACACACTCAGAACACTTGACGGAACTATTGAGGATGGCAGCGGACCCATTGATCTTTATCTTGATAATGCAAACTGCTCCTGGCTGATAATGCCAGATGACACAGTTGAATATATTACTCTTGAATTTATTAAATGTGATCTTGAAAACCCTGGAGATATGGTCAGAATATATGATGGCCCCAACTCATCTGCTCCACTTCTGGGTTCTTTTTCCGGAACAGGTCCATCTTCACCAATTGTTTCCACATCTCCTTATGTATTGGTTGAGTTTGAGTCAAACGGGTCAGTTACAGACAGAGGGTTTCTAATTTCATATACTGCAAAACAGGTAAAAACCTGCAGCAACCTAACAACACTTACTGCACCCTCAGGAACGATTTCTGATGGCAGCAGTGATTATGATTATCAAAATGCCAGTATCTGCCGATGGAGAATAGAACCACCCGGTGCGCAGTATTTCAACATCAGCTTTTCTGAATTTGACATTGACTCAACTGACCTGGTTAAAATCACAGATGCTGAGGCAAATGTGGTAATCGGAGAATACACAGGCTCTCAACTGCCTGATGAACTGGATATCTGGACAAGCAAAGTCATTGTAACATTCACTGCTGGGGTTACTTCAACCGCAGGAGGGTTTACTCTGCACTATAACTCTTCTCTGCAGAGTACAGAAGAGATGATGAATCAGCTCATCTATGTTTACCCCAATCCTGCATCCAACATGATTGCTGTTCGTTCTGAAGAACCTGCCCTGATAGAAAATGCAAGTTTTGATCTCTATTCCATCAGTGGCAATCATATTCTTTCACTCACACCTGCTGCTAACAAAACATCTGTCTCTTTTGATGTGTCCTCTGTTGCTTCCGGGATGTACATTCTTCACATTTCAGGGGAAAACGGTTATACAATAAGCAGAAAAGTAAGTATTGTCAGATAACTAATCAAAACAAATCCGGGAAAGCGTATCCCAGTTTTTTCAATATATCCTTGTTAAATTGCAGTGCTTCTGCAGTATTTTCAGCCGGAGCCCATGGGGCAAATACTTTATCATTTTCGGGATAATATGGTCCGTCCTTACACTCAAAAACTGCTGTATGAACTGCAAGTGGTATAATTGTATGCCAGGTTGAAGGAGGTATTTCAACAATGTAGTTGCCATTGTCCCTGTCCAGAATTACATGTTCGGAAATACTTCCCGAATCATTAAAAACACAAACAAGCAATGATCCTCTCAGAATTACGAACATCTCCCTCTTCTGAGGATCACTGTGCATGTGAGCTTGCAGATATGTTCCGGGTTCCAGCACATTTACCATTCGTTGAAGTAGATCCTCTGAATACTCATGCAGGTTCAGATTCACTCTTTTACGACTGCTTAAAAGTGCCTCATTTCCCAGTTGAATGATTACATCGTTGTTAATCAATTTCATAGTTACTCTCTGATAATTAGCATTTTGAAATAATATGACTCCCCGGGATTGCTCAATGGCTGCACCTTCAGAATATACACTCCCTCTGAAAGACCGGACACATCCACATCGTCCTCATAATTACAAACAGTTGTGCTGAAATATTGTTTTCCATGAATATCAAAACATTGCACAATTGCCTCATGAAATCCCCTCAACTGCACAAAAGATGACGCAGGATTCGGATAGATTTCAGCAGAACTCAGATCAGGTTCTTGAACGTTTGTCTGAGACTGGCAGGGAATCATTTTTGTTTCAAACCAGTAATATGCACTGACAATTGCCGGCAAGCCACAATCTCCATGACCATAAGGTGGATACACATCAACAGACTGTACGTCGGGGGCTCCGTTAGCATTCATAGCACTGTCGGCATTTACAGAATTCAAATATGAAACCACCTCATCCCCCGAACAATAATACATTCTCACTGGAGCCTGAGGAGTCCAGTCATAATTATCATTGTCGGTGAGATTTTGCCAGAATGGCAACAATTTATCATCCATGTCATCAATGACCTGCTGATAGAACGAATCAGCAAGAAACAGATGCAATGAATCAGGAAGTGCACTGTTGAGCTGTGAGGTTGAATAATTCCCGTTCAAGTATGGAGGAATTGTAATGTCATACGGCGATTTCAACACCTCAGCCGGAACATCAAAAATATTATCATACACCATATCATAGGCAAACAGAATATATACAAGGTATCCCGGAGAAGGATAATTAGGGGTGTTAAAAATCATTTCGGCCTGAACACCGGAAATATGATACGGCCCGGAACACGGAGCAGATGCTACTACATTGATCTCTGACATCAGATTGTTATCTTCAATATACTTATGTGCTGCCATAGTAGCATGCCCTCCCTGGGAATATCCAGTCAGAAACACCTGAGAGTTATCAAATATTCCAAGACTGTCAGCTATCATACTTCGTGAAGCTCTAATAAAATCAACCACTGCTGTTGCTTCAGATTCACCATGACAATATGGATGCAAACCAGGACTATCACCAAGTCCCAAATAATCAGGACAAATACAGATGTTCCCAAGAGAACAGAATATCTGTCCGATGATTGATTCACTGTTGAGCCTTGAGGGGACATCTGATTTTCTGAGAATAGTTCCGTGCTGATATGAAATTAATGGAAAAAAATTACATGTGTCAGTGGAAGGAACAAAACACATTCCCGATGCTACTGTGGAATCACCATGGGCATCCACAGTTGAATACAAAACATAATAGGCGTCCACATCATACATAGGCGTCAAGCCAGGAATATAATCCAGATTTTCTTTCGGAATTTTAGCTAAATGATACGAATACAAAACGTCCTGTGAAAAACTCATTAAACCAATAAACATGAACATAAAGAACAATCTGTTTATTATCATTTTTTTCATAAAGTATGATTTTGTGTTACAAATCTACAAGAATAATCTGACTTTAATTTTTAAAAAATTATTTGAAAAAATTAAATAAAAATCTATATTTATATTATTTTTTTCTATTTTTGCCATTTTATAGTTTTATGAATTCATTACATTTATCACATTTTATTGGCTTTTTCAAGGATTCCAGTAATTTCACCATTACAGATATCGTGAATTTTTACAGAATGCTTGATAAGAATGTTTCAATGCAAGCCATTCACTGGCGCATACATCTGCTAACGAGCAGAGGAATTATTCACAGAATAAGCAAAGGTATCTTCACCATGTCTGCAGGAAAGAAATTCAGGCCTGAATCAAATTCGTTTTCTGCAGAAATCAGATCATTGCTTAAAAAGAAATTTCCACTCAATCAAGTTCTCGTGTGGGACAATTCATTTCTATCAGTCATTATTCCGGAACTGAAACCAACAAAGATTACAGTCATCGAAAGCGTTAAAGATATTGTTAGGGATATTCATTTTCTACTTCGGGATCATGGTTATCATTCCCTTTTGAAGCCAAAAAAAAACACGTTTAATGATATCTTAGAAATTATTAAAAATCCGGTTGTTGTATTTCCAATCATTACTGAAGCTCCACTGGGAAAATACAGAAACAACATTTTCCCTTTGCCTGAAAAAATCATTCCTGATTTATTTGTTTATCCATTTATTACGGGTAGTTCTTCAGGAAATAGAATTTCAGAAATTTATTCAGCATTCCAGCAATGTCATACTTTCAATACAAAAAGTATGTTCAGATATGCAGCCAGAAGAAATAAATCCTATGAAATTCATCATCTTCAATCATTATTAAAATAGATATTCTTCAATTACTTTTTGCCGAAATATAGTTTACTTCTTATGACAATCACCGATCCACTGTGAATAATTATTAATCAGATTGTCACTGATTCCCATATTTGAGTATCCTCCATCATGATACAAGGTTTGCATTGTAACCATTCTGGTATAATCAGAAAACAATGTCAGGCAATAATCAGCACAGGATTTTGCATCTGCATTGCCCAGGGGTGACATACAGTCAGCATAACTGTAAAATGAATTGAATCCCTTTACACCACTTCCGGCTACAGTTTTTGTTGGTGATTGACTAACTGCATTGACTCTGACTTTTCGGGCAACACCATAATGATATCCAAAGCTTCTTACAACAGACTCGAGCATTGCTTTAGCCTGTGACATGTCACTGTATGAACTGAACTGTCGTTGTGCTCCGATATAAGTGAGTGTTACAACAGAGCCCCATTCATTCAAAGCATCAAGTTTTTTTGCAGTGGCGAGTACTTTGTGAAGTGACATTGCTGAAATATCAAGAGTTTTCATAAAGTGGGAATAGTTCAGTTCAGTATAATGAATCTGTTTCCGGACATTGGGTGACATTCCCACTGAATGCAGAATAAAATCAATCTTACCGTTGAAAATGTTCATTGTCTGCAAAAAAAGATTTTCCAGTTCCCTCATGTCTGTGATATCTGCAGGAATAACCTGTGATTTGGTTTTCTCAGCCAGTTTAAAAATATCACCCTTTCTTACTGCCATAGGTGCATTGCTAAGCACAAACTTACCACCTTCTTCATAAGCCTTTTCTGCTACATTCCATGCAATACTTTTGTCGTCCAGAGCTCCAAAAATGATTCCTTTTTTATCTTTCAGAATTAAATTTGATTTCATTGTTCTTTTATTGAGTAAATACAAAACTTAAAATATTTGCACCCATTTGCAAAGCCTGCAATCTCACTTCCGGCGGATCCTTATGTACTTCAGGATCTTCCCAACCATCACCTAGGTCTGTTTCATAAGTATAAAACACCACAAGTCTGCCTTCGTGGATAATTCCAAACCCCTGAGGCGGCTTATTGTCGTGCTCATGAATTTTGGGAAGGCCGTTGGGAAAACTGTACTTCTGATGATAAATGGGATGTGAATATGGAAGTTCTTTGAATTCATATTCAGGAAATACTTTTTTCATCTCTCGTCTGATATAAGGATCAATACCGTAACAGTCATCAATATGCAAGAAACCGCCTGCCAAAAGATAGTTTTTAAGATTCTGGGCATCTGAGGCAGAAAATAAAACATTTCCGTGACCAGTGAGATGTAGATAAGGATAATTAAAAATATCAGGACTTCCTACATCAACATAAGGAACATCAGGGTTTATCATGGTGCCCATTTCTTGATTACAGAATTTTGCAAGGTTTGGAACTGCTGTTGGATCTGAATACCAGTCGCCTCCACCGTCATACTTTAAAACTGCAAGTTTTACTGTATATGTCTGGCTGTGTAACAATAATGACATTAAAAAAAAAGCGATAAGCAGAATTTGATGTTTCATGATAACAAATTTTTAAAGTACATTGTTGCAGCTGCAAATACTCCGGCAGTTTCTGAACGAAGCCTTGCATCACCCATATTCAATATCTGAAATCCTGATTTCAGTGCTGCATCTACTTCTTCATCTGTAAAATCTCCTTCAGGTCCTATCAGAACAAGCACATTGGCATGTGCAATTTTGTCCATTGTTACAAATTTTTCCTGATTGCAGGCAGCAATGAAGCGGGCATTTTCCTGGGGTTCTTTAATAAAATCACGAAAATCGGCAGGCTCATTAATCTGGGTCAAAAACGGAGAAGCAGATTGCTTCATGGCTTCAAGGGCGATGCGCTGCATTCTCTCCAGCCTGAATCCTGGTTTCTCAGTTCTTTTACAGATTAATGGAGTAATTTCTGCTGTTTTCAGCTCTGAAGCTTTTTCAATAAACCACTCCAGGCGTGTTGGATTCTTCAAAGGAGAAATTGCAATATGAAGATGAAATAATCTCTCCTTTAAATGATAAATTTCTGAAATATATTGCAGAGTCACTCCTGACATATTTTCATCTTCAAGCACAGCATTCACAATTAAGCCTTTGCCGTTTGAAACAACCACACGATCACCCTTTCTGAACCTCAACACTTTAAGACAATGTTCTGATTCATCCTGCGGAAGTTGAAAAATATTATAACAAGCTTGGGGAGCGTAAAACACATGCATACCCGCGAATTTCCTACAAAAGTATTAAAAATGAGAGAAAAAAAGCAAATCCAATTTGCCCAACAGATATTTACAGTTGCCTATTGTTCCATTCCTCCCATGTCATTGTTTGATAGGATTTTGTCTGCACATATTTTAAGACATTTAGCAATTGTGCAGGTTGCTGGTATCCTGGAATAATAATGATTGCAGTGTTATTTTCATCCAGAACGGCAAATGATGGATAACCAACCCGTGGACCAAGCACTTCATAGGTAAACTCATTTGCTGATTGGAATCTCCCTGGATATGGATTTCCGTATTTTTTTCCATTGTAACTGACTGAATCTGAAGTTTCGGCATTAAACTTAACAGGGATAAAATGTTCATTCAAGAAAGAAATGACAGTTGGATCGGCAAATGTTGTCTGATCCATTCTTTTACACCATCCACACCATGTGGTATAAAAATCAATAAAAACAAATTTTCCGGCTTTATTCATGTTGAGAGCCTCCTGCAATGGTTTCCACTGAATTTTATTCTCTGTCTGAGAATAAGAAAGCTGAGCTGCAAGAAGTATTACTAGCGAAAGAACAATTTTTTTCATCATAATTATTAATTGTTTTAGTTAATTTTCTTAAAAACCTATTTGGTTGTCAAATATGGTGCCAGTTTCCTGAACAGTTCCTCATCAATAAGTTCAGATTTCATCACATCTTCTATCACCAGATACTCTCCGTGTCTGTTTCTGTAATTAATTATAGAAATAGCAACATTTTTACTGATGTAGGGATGTGAACTTATCTCATCAAACGTAGCCTTGTTGACGTTTATTTTCCTGATCAGCCATGGATTGATATCAATATACGGTTCTATTTCATGAAACCTCAACGAATCCATTCCCTTTACCTCAAATAACTGATGTTTTGAATGAAATCCGCCAATTTTTACTTTGTAGTTATAAATCCTAGCTGCATACCATGAACCAATGCCAGGCAAGGTCTTCAGCAATGTTGTGTCTGCTGAATTCAATTCAACAATCTGATGTTCTTTTTGCTCTGAACGGGAATATTGTCTGCCATACCTTTCTGACATACTGTCAGGAAGCTGAATAAACGGCTCAATAATCATATACTCCTCAGGGCTTATTGCCCTGAGTTTTTTCACATCCTGTTTTGAATAGAACCTTCCGCCCTTGGTTTCATAATTTTTAATTGAACGCACTTGTCTATCAGTAAATCCCATTTTGATCCACTGATCGGCAGGCAACTGGTTGGGATTGAAAGGGAATGGATTCAGTCTGGTTTTGGCAGCCGAATATTCAGGATTATCCAGATCAAAACTAACTTGACGATCATCGGTTCTGTATATGTTATTGTTCTCCCTATATTCAACCGAAGCCAGAAATGATTCAATTTCCTTTCTGTATTCTTCAAAATTTATTTCAACCGGTTTGTAAAACAGTGTTTTATAGATGGCAGGGAACATCAGAACTAATACCAGTACAATTCCGAGCACAATAAATCCCCGCTTTTGAGTAGCAGTCAGTTTAAGCCAGTCCTTGACATTATCGGCATTCATCTTACATAAGTATTTCCAGAATTTTTTTCATTCCTATGGTGGCCTTTTCACTAATGACAGTCAGATTTGGAATTTTCATTTCAGAACCTTTTGGATCAACAATATATATCGGAGTTCCAGAATTAACAAAATTGACCAGTCCTGCTGCAGGATAAACAACCAGAGAAGTACCGACTATGAGAAATATATCAGCTGTTTTTGTTATTTCGACTGCTTCTTCCATGGCAGGCACCATTTCTCCAAACCAAACAATATGAGGTCTCAATTGCGATCCCTTTTCACATTTGTCTCCTGTCTTGAGTGTATTAAATCCAAAATCATAAATCAAAGAAGGGTCGAGTGTACTTCTGACTTTTGTCAATTCACCATGTAAATGCAGAATCTTAGAAGAACCCGCCCTCTCGTGCAGGTTATCAACATTTTGGGTAATAATATGAACATCATACTTCTCTTCAAGTTTTTTCAGTGCAAGATGAGCTGCATTGGGTTCAACTTCTGCCAGTTGCTTTCTCCTCTGATTGTAAAAATCAAGCACCAGTTCGGGATTTCTTTTCCATGCATCAAATGTTGCCACCTCTTCGATCCTGTAATTGTTCCATAATCCCCCTGCATCACGGAATGTGGAAATTCCGCTTTCTGCACTGATTCCAGCTCCGGTAAGTACTACAATTCTCTTTCTCATAATTTCTTATTTACAATGTTCTCAACAATGCTATCTGCTTCTTTGGGAAAAGTAAGATAATATCTGGTTTGTTGTCCAGCAATCAGTCCGAGATTTACTGTTGTTGATGCTTTGGTCACATCCTTCAAACTTCCGTCTCTATAGAAAATATTAATTGGATTATGATCAGGATCATACACCTGTGCGCTGATTTTTCCTGTGTCAATATAAAAACCTGCATCACATTTGCTGATGTTCATTTTCTTTGAAATTTCCCACTTTAACAGATTCAAATTTTCACTACTCACGGGTTTATTTAACAATACTGCCCTGAATAATTTCCTGTTGATTACCCTCCTGCTCAGATCACACAGTATCTTATCAAAATGATTCATCCATAGTTTAATTGATGAAATCACATCAAAATCATCAAGTTTGCAAAACATTTCCAAATATTCCTGTTTTGAAAAAAACTCCTCTTTAGTAATTTTTTTCTTTAAAAAGGGCTCCAAAGCAGGCGAACAAATCACCTTCTCACCTCCTATACACAGTTCATGAGCCCTTCGTAGCACTTTAATCAGAAGGATTTCGGCAGCAATAACGGTTTTATGTAGATACACCTGCCAGTACATCAATTGCCTGGAAATGAGAAATTTTTCAATGGAATAAATCCCCTTTTCTTCAATAACAAGTTGGTTGTTGAACACATTCATCATTTTAATAATCCGCTCGGTTCCGATAATCCCTTCAGAAACACCGGTAAAAAAACTGTCTCTGGTGAGATAATCAAGACGATCTACATCCAGTTGGCCAGAAACCAGCTGGTGCAAAAAAGCACGTGGATATGTACCGTCAAAAATATGAATGGCATTTTCAAGTCCACCGTTAAAATGTTTGTTCAGATGCTGAATAATTGCCAGAGAAATATCCTCATGATGCACATTGCTGACAATGGAGTTTTCAAGTGCATGTGAAAAAGGACCATGCCCTATATCGTGAAGTAAAATGGCAAAAATTGCACTGATATACTCCTGTTCAGCAACATCAGTCCCCTTTGATCTTATCATTTCCAAAGCATTATTCATCAGATGCATGGCACCGAGAGCATGATGAAAACGGGAATGTAATGCTCCGGGATAGACATAATGAGTTAACCCGAGCTGTTGGATTCGTCTCAATCGCTGAAACCATTTATGTTCAATAATGTCAAATATCATCTCATCGGGTATGGTGATAAAACCATATACCGGGTCATTGAGAATTTTACGCTTATTTGAAGGCATGAAACCAGAAATTACTGTTCAAAGATAAAATATTATTTCTGAATCTGTCAATAATTACATTACTTTGTCTCTACTACTTTTTCACTAAACACTCGCTGTTTTCTATGTACGATGATCAAAAGAAATTTCAGGGGGCGAGGTCTCCGTTGGGGGATGAGGATGGTGTTTTGGCCGAGCTGCAAATGGTGGGTGGTTTTTAGTCCGCCTTTGTTGTGGTGGATGCGCAGTGAGCCGGTTTTTGAGGGCAGTCCGTCATGCCACCAATAAGATTAGAGCAAATCGCCAATGCATTGTTCAGCAATAGGTTGCGTTTTATATATTATTCCGAACTCATCCCAATCTTCAGTAACAAGTTACAAATAATTATGGGTTTTCCAATATGTCCCGTACCAAAAAAAATGAAAATCTGCCGCTGAAAACAACAGCAAAGTCATGAATGAATGAAAAATCAAAAGCAATATAAGATCGTTAAAAAATTTCATTTCTGCTGCTGTAAATATAACATCGCTGAATTTAAGCATCGCCCATATTTTGTATCATAGGATGTGCTTGGAACAACAGCATCTTTTGAAGGATAAAGTATATCAGTGATTAAATTTTGTCATTGTAGCAAACTGATGAATATCGTAAAAATTAAAATATGCTAGAAGAAATTTCGTTCCTTTCATAAATTTTCTGTATCTTTGAATACTTTTACATAAAATGCAGATTCTATCTGCAAAAAACCTTAATTTATGGCTAAACGACGAATTCTATGGGTTGATGATGAAATTGAAATACTGAAACCCCACATCATTTTTCTAAGACAGAAGGACTTTGAGGTTACCACAGCGACCAATGGAAGTGATGCTCTTGATATACTGAAAGACCAGCGTTTTGACATTGTTTTTCTGGATGAAAATATGCCCGGTATGAGTGGGATTGAAGTTCTGCCAAGAATCAAAGCCCTCCGTCCTGCCCTTCCTGTGGTGATGATTACAAAAAGTGAAGAAGAATCCATCATGGAAGATGCCATCGGATCAAAAATTGATGATTATCTCATCAAGCCTGTCAATCCAAATCAGATTCTGCTGTGCCTGAAAAAAAATCTTGAAGAAAAAAAACTGCTTGACCAGAAAACCACCATGGACTATCAGCGTGAATTCAGACAGATCGGTATGGAAATTTCCAACAAGCTGAATTTCAACGACTGGATTGAACTATATAAAAAAATGATCTACTGGGAAGTCAATCTTCAGAATTCAAGCGACGGAGGGGTCCGGGATATCCTGTCCATGCAGAAGGAAGAGGCCAATTCTGTTTTTGCCCGCTATTTCGTTGAAAATTATAAAGACTGGATCAAACCTGATTCCGGTGAAAAACCACTGTTCTCTCACACACTGTTTCGCAGCAAGCTCTTTCCCGTTGTTGATGAAAACCAGACCACATTTCTCATTGTCATTGACAATCTGAGATATGACCAGTGGAAAATTCTGCAGCCTGAAATTGAACAGTTTTTTCATGTGGAAAAGGATGAAATTTTCTACTCCATCATCCCTTCTGTGACCCAGTATTCACGCAATGCAATGTTTTCAGGGATGATGCCCTCTGAAATTCAGAAGCGATATCCCAATCTCTGGGTAGAAGATGAGGATGAACATTCAAAGAATTTTTACGAAAAAGATTTGCTGGCCGAGCAACTTAAAAGACTGGGTAAGAATTATAAATTTTCCTTCAATAAAATTCTGAATCTTCCGGCAGGGAAAAAACTAGCTGATCAGATGTCAAATCTGCTGTCGAACAAACTGAATGTAATCATATACAACTTTGTGGATTTGATTTCACATGCAAGAACAGATATGGATATCATCAAGGAGCTTGCAGATGATGAACCGGCCTATCGTTCGCTCACCTTATCATGGTTCATGCATTCACCCCTGTATGATATCATGAAATTTCTTTCAGAGAAAAAAATCACTGTGGTTCTGACCACTGACCACGGTTCTGTTCAGATAAAAAACCCCGTAAAAATCATTGGCGACAGGGAAACAAACACCAATATCAGATTCAAATACGGCCGCAATCTCAACTATGACTCAAAAAACATCTATGAAGTGAGCAATCCTGCCCAGCTGTATCTTCCGCGTCCCAATGTGAGCACATCTTATGTTTTCTGCAAAGGCTATGATTATCTGGTGTATCCCAACAATTATAACCAATTTGTCAGGTATTTCAGTGACACATTTCAGCATGGCGGTATTTCCCTTGAGGAAATTCTGTCTCCTGTGGTGCTTTTAAAATCAAAATAAGTTTATGAATAATTATTATGTGATCGGTTCTCTTGAAAATATTGAAAGCGTTGCTGCTGAGTTCATAGGACATTTCCCTGGAAACAGGCTCTTTGCCTTTTACGGGGAGATGGGAATAGGGAAAACGACATTTATCAAGGCACTATGTAAAGTTCTGGGTGTTACAACTGAAACGAAAAGTCCTACATTTTCAGTCATTAATGTTTACCGAACAGGCAGTGGTGAAGAACTGTATCATTTTGATTGTTACCGGATAGAAAAGCTGGCAGATTTTGTGAATATAGGCTATGAAGATTATTTCAACAGCGGCAATTATTGTTTCATTGAATGGGCAGAACATGTGGAAAATGCGTTAACCCATGATGTAATTAGAATTAAAATGACACTCAACGAGTTTGACAAATCAAGGATTATTCAGGTTTTATAATTCCACCATATATGGATAAAAATTCTATGGCATTTCAAAGCGGGCTACTTCCACAGGAAGAAAAGTTGGCAGTAAAAACCTCCAGATCATCATTGGTAATCGGGGTACCCAGGGAACATTCATTTCAGGAAAATAGGATATCACTCTGCCCTGAGAGCGTACAGCTCATTGTTGAAAACGGACATAGGGTGATTGTTGAGCGCGGAGCTGGTCATCTGGCAGGATTCAGAGATGATGAATATTCGGATGCAGGAGCAGAAATTACCGATGAGCCAAAAACAGTTTTTGAAGCGTCTCTGGTTTTAAAAGTTGCACCTCTTACGCATCAGGAGCTTGGCTATCTGGGAAGTGGAAAAACTGTTTTTTCGGCCCTTCACCCCACAGTTCAGACTATTGAATACTACAAAACTCTGATGCAGAAAAAAAGCACTGCATTTGCCTTTGAGATGATCCGCGACAATACCGGGATGTTTCCTGTGCTACATTCAATGAGTGAAATTGCGGGATATACAGCCATGCAGATAGCAGCAGAATATCTGAGCCGTTCTGATTTTGGCAGAGGTGTTATACTGGGGAGTGTTACCGGAATTACTCCTACCGAAGTTGTCATCATTGGAGCAGGTACTGTCGGAGAATTTGCTGCACGTACAGCACTAGGACTTGGAGCTACAGTAAAAATCTTTGACAATAAACTTTATAAACTGAAAGCACTGCAAGACAAACTGAGCACCAGGCTTTTTACTTCCATTATCCATCCGCGTGTTTTACAGAAAGCATTGAAAACAACCGATGTACTTATCACAGCACTTCACAGTCATCACGGCAGAACGCCTGTTGTTGTTTCAGAAGAAATGGTAATGACGATGAAACAGGGAAGCATCATCGTAGATGCTTCAATTGACCAGGGAGGTTGTGTAGCCACTTCCATGCCCACCACACATAACAATCCGGTTTTTCAGTTTAACGGAGTTACACATTATTGTGTTCCCAATATGCCATCAAGAGTTCCCAGAACAGCATCTTTTGCACTGAGCAATTTTTTCACTCCTGTACTGATTGACATAGGAGAACACGGAAGTATAGAAAAATACCTTGTGTCAGATCAGGGATTCAGAAAAGGGGCATATATCTTCAATGGAATTCTTACAAGCAAGGTTATAGGAGATACATTCAAACTCCCTTATCAGGACATAGAGTTACTAATGGCTGCTTTTCTCAGATAGGCATTAAATACCCTAAATTAGGCTTGAACTGCTTTCAGGGCAGAATCATAATCGGGTTCATTGGTTACTTCCTTTACAAATTCTACATATTTAACAATGCCGTCTTCTCCAATCACCACAATACCCCTTGCTAGTAATCCCAATTCCTGAATATAAAATCCATATTTATAGCCAAAGTCACGGTCTCTGTGATCGGAAAGTGTGATGGCATTGTCAATGCCCTCGTTTCCACAGAAACGAGCCAGGGCAAAGGGAAGATCCATTGATAGGGTAAGCACCACAACATTTTCCATAGCAGCAGATTCGGCATTGAATCTACGAGTTTGAGCAGCACACACAGGGGTATCTATAGAAGGCATCACCGATAAAATAATTTTCTTCCCCTGAAAATCACTTAGTTTTACAGGTTTCAGTTCATTATTCATCACAGTAAAATCCTGTGCCATATCACCTTTTTTCACCATTTCACCCATTAATGTGAGGGGATTTCCCTTCATTGAAATAACTCCAACTGTTGTTTTCATCTGTTTATGTTTTAATTATTTATTTTTGCCACATCGCAAATATCATACTTTTTAGTTTCATGGCATACACATCCTTGAAAAATTTTATTGCACACCTTGAGCAAACCGGCTCTGTAAAACGGATTGATCATTTCATTTCTCCTGAACTTGAGATGGCAGAAATTACTGACAGATTGTCAAAAAACAATGGCCCTGCCCTCCTGTTCACAAACAACGGCACAGAATTTCCCGTACTTATGAATGCTTACGGAAGCAGAGAAAGAATACTTGCAGCACTGGGGATGAGCAATTACAGGGAATTTGAGCACAGAATACAAGCACTTCTTTCCCTAATCAATTCGGAAAAAAAAGGACTGTTATCGAAATTAAGAATGGTGCGTAAAGCCAGTGAAATGGGGTTTGCCATACCCAAAAAATCAGGAAAAAGTGGCACCTGCTTTCAGAAACGCATGCATGAACCTGATTTGCACAAACTTCCAATTCTGAAATGCTGGCCTCATGATGGCGGAAGATTCATTACTCTTCCTGTGGTTCACACAATGGATCCTGAAAACGGGAGCATCAATGCAGGAATGTACAGAATGCAGGTCTTTGACAAACAAACAACTGGAATGCACTGGCACAAGCACAAAGGAGGGGCTGCACACTTTGAGAAGTACCGAAAATTGGGACAAAAGATGCCTGTTGTGGTCACTCTGGGAGGTGATCCTGTGTACACGTATTGCGCCACTGCCCCTTTGCCTGAGATGATCAGCGAATATGCATTTGCAGGTTTTCTCAGAAAAAAGAAAGTCAGGCTCGTCAAATGCCTGAGCTGTGATATTCATGTCCCTGAAGACGTTGATTTTGTCATTGAAGGATACATTGACCCATCTGAAGAATTTAGAACAGAAGGGCCATTTGGAGATCATACAGGATTTTACAGTTTGCCTGACAAATATCCTGTTTTTCATGTGACACATATTTCACACAGAAAGGATGCTGTATATCCTGCTACAATTGTGGGCATTCCTCCTATGGAAGATGCATATCTCGGAGAGGCAACAGAACAGTTGTTTCTGCCACTTATCAAAGCAATGATTGCTCCTGAAATTCTGGACATGTATCTTCCTCCCGAAGGGGGGTTTCATAATCTTGCCATCGTCAGTATTCGGAAATCCTATCCAGGACAGGCTGTAAAAGTGATGAACGCTCTTTGGGGAGCCGGTCAGATGATGTTTGTCAAAAACATCATCATTGTCAATGAAGGCGTGAATGTAAGAAAGCTGGACAAAGTAGCAGAAACGGTGATGGAAAACTGCATTTTTGAGCGTGACTTTCATTTTATGAACGGGCCACTGGATGCTCTTGACCACGCCAATTCCATGCCACTTTACGGAAAAAAGACTGGCATAGATGCAACAAATGAAGGGAAATTTATTAACGGAAGAAAATTATTTGTTGAAGGATTTGAAGAAATTACTGACACCAGAATTCTCTTCCCCCGAAGTGGCACACCACTTTCACTCAATTTTGTTGATAAAACAAAAACAGAAACCCTCAGGCAACTGCACTCAAAAATCATCGGAAACGGCACAAACATACCTTTTATCATCTATATGGATCATACCTGCAGTCATCTCAACGAATATGAGTTACTGTGGATGTTTCTGGCTAATTTTGATCCTGGAAATGATCTATTTATTGAAAAAACAGACATCGGATATTGTGTGGGATTTGACGGAAGCATGAAAAGTTCTGCTGATGGTATTGAAATTTCAAGGCCCAATATTATTACTTCAGATCAAAGAACCATTGATAAAATTGATGAATTATGGAAGGAACTGAACATTGGTGAACTTATTGAATCACCTTCGCTGAAGTACAAAAAAATAACCCCCGGAATCGAGGGTTATCTTTATGACAAATAGAAAAATCCTATACTACTTTATTAACCCTTTTTTAATTGCTTTTTTGATTTCTGCAGAAACACCGTTTTTATTAATGTTTCTCATGGCAGATGTGCTCAGTTTCAAAGTTACCCAACGTCCTTCCTCGGGAACAAAATATCTTTTAACCTGAAGATTTGGATAAAATTTTCTTCTGGTACGTGCATTTGAGTGAGACACATTATTGCCTGAAATGACTTTCTTTCCTGTAAGTTGACATACTCTTGCCATGATTCAATAGATTTTTATTTTGGGGGTGCAAATATCCGAAGATTTTTTGAATTGACAAAATTATTTATCTCTTTTTTTCTGTAACCTCAGGCTCAAGTCTTATTCTTCCCCATTTAATTCTTGTCCAGATACGTTCATGAATATAAAAGAGAGCAATTTTCGTAAAAATCTCTGTAACTCCCAGTGTGATTGCCCCCCTCAGAGATCCTGCCACAATCAACGACAATATTGCTGTATCTATTGTTCCGACAGCCCTCCATGAAATACTCTTTGCAATGCTTCGCACATGGCTGATAGAACCATCAGGTCGGCGACCAAAGGAATTAACATTCCATAAACGTTCGTGCAGGTAATATAAGAACACCTTTGTTATTACTTCCAGAAGTGCTATGGAACCTGCGTCCACATAATTTCCAAAAATCAACCACGACAGCAGAAATGTATCCAGTGAAGCAAACAGTCTCCAACTCACCCCTTTTGTTATACTCCTGAAATTGGTATCCTTAAAATATCTGTGATTTGATTTCATGTTTTATGCAAAAAAGTGCAAAAATATAATAGAATCGCCAGATTTTCATATTTCCTGCACTTTTTGTTTGTTAATTATTGTAAAAAAATATAATGATTATGAAAAACGATTTAAGTTTGTACAGAAAACTGAAAATTTATATGAAAAAAATTATACCCTTTTTTCTTTTTCTTTGTTTTGTCGGCCTGCTTGCCAATGCGCAATGTCCAGGCTGCGTGATTGATTACGGATGTACCGTATTGCCTGCAAAACCTACACTTTGTCCAGACACTCTTCCTCCCGGAGCAGCGTTGCAGTATTACGATGAAGACGTAACATTTTACATGCCCGCTGAATTTACAGATGCCGGATCAGGCATGGATGTTACCTTAGACAGAATTGAAGTAACAGGAGTTGTAGGTATTCCATACGGGCTCAGTTTTGAAAGCAGTTCTTCCAACAACAACTTCTATCCTTCATCAAATCCACCTGCAACTGAGCATGGCTGTGCAAAATTCTGCGGCACACCACTAATCCCCGGAGATTATGTCATCACTGTGTATGTAAAAGCTTATGTTACTGTTCTTGGACTCAACCAAACCCAGGATGATTTTTTTGATATTCCGATTACCATTTTGCCCAGTTCAAGTGGCAATAGCAGTTTTACAATAACAAACCCTACAGGATGTGCACCGGTAACGACAGTTTTTACACCTGTTCATCAAAGTCAGGGGAACCCTTCATATTCATATTCATGGGATTTTGGAAACGGCAATACTTCAGATGTTGAATTTCCTCCAGCTCAGACCTATTCTAATGCCGGAGAATACATTGTTTCATTGTCTACCACCATCGACACTCTTGGCTATTTCATGTCTTCGGTCAATGTTTCAGGATCAGCCTCTTCATGTGATGATATTTTTGACGGGCCGGACTATTTCATTCGCATCTTTGAAGGATCTACTCAGATTTATCAAAGTGATCATGTTTCCAATCAGTCTTCGTCCACTTTTTCATTTCCAACAATCACACTGAATAATGTCATCTACAACATTGAGGTCTGGGACAATGACGACTTCATGGGAGGTGGTTCCGCAGGTGATGACTGGTGTGCTACTGTGAGTTTTCTCGGTCATACAGCCGGAAATGTCCATCTGACAAATTCGGGGCTAAATATTAATATGACTATTGACCATCCCTTGTTGAATTTTGCTGATACTGATACGATCATAGTGTATCCCCGTCCTGTGTTTTCAGGATTTCATATTCTTCCAAATGATACTGCTTGTTTTGGAGACAGCATCAAATTATCGTCTTCCGGTTTGTTTTTCTGGCAATGGTACATGGATACTACAGCGATTGTCGGGGCAACAGATTCCATGGTCACAGTGTATTCAAGCGGAAATTATTATGTTTCTCTCATGAACGACTTCGGTTGCTCAGCCTTCAGTGACTCTTTATATCTGGCATTCTTAAACCTCCCTCCCCAGCCAACATTCTGGCAGACAGGAAATGTGCTGGAAACAATGATGTCGGGATATGAGCTGCAGTGGTATCTTGACGGCACTGCCATTCCCGGAGCAACACAACAAACACTGACCATCACACAAAGCGGATACTACACTCTTGAAGCAAAAAACAGTTTCGGTTGTGCTATAATGAGTCAGCAGTATTATGCAAATTATTCTTCAATGCAGGAATTTTCAAACTCCGGATTTTATGATCTTCTGGTGTATCCAAACCCTGCAAATGATATTGTCAACATCAGCTTCACCGGTTCACAGAATGACAACCTCTCAATAACTGTGTCGGATATTATAGGCAAACAACTAATCAGTCTTACTGAGAATATTTCACAGGGAAGCAATATCTACACTCTGAACATTTCAGATCTTCCTGCAGGAATGTATATGATCAGCTTAAGTTCTGAACAAGGAACTACCGGCATTAAACTGATTGCTGAATAGGAGTTTACTTTTCGTAACTTCCTTTTTTCAGCATTTTTCCGTCTTTCATCATGATGCTGCCCATGGCCATATAGTGCAGGATCTCAAAATTGTTGTCAACTAAAACCACATCAGCGTCATTTCCGGGGATAATTCGTCCTTTTTTGTGCAGTTTCAGAATATCTGCAATATTGGAAGTTGCAACACACAGGACTGTTTCAAGTGGTAAATCTTCTTCCTTAACAGCATCAATAATTTCGTCAAAAACAGACTTTGGATATCCCATTTCAAGTCTGACTAGATTCCCCTTTTCATCAAATCCGGGCAAAGATCCGCAGGCATCAGATGTCATGGTAATATGTTTCAGGGGTACACCGGCATCAAGCAGTTCAGCAATGGCTTTTGAAGGTTTAATTTCATATTCAGGAAAATAGGGATATGAACTGGCTGTAATGTCTATATATCCGTCTTTTCCATATTCCTTGGCATCAATGAAGATATAGTCATTTCTGTTACAATGTGTTGGCCAGAACTGTGTGTATTTGATTTCACTTTTTTCCACGGCTTCATGAATTGGCCTGAAGGGATCTTCAGCATCTCCCATGTGGATATTGACAATTCCTGCTTTCCCTCCGAGCATACCACCAACTCTGGCATGTCCGGCAAGACGAATCAGGTCATGAACTGTGGGCACGGATGATCTGTGGTCAGAAAGAGCAACTTCACCCACGCCGATCACTTCTTCAATCATTGCGATATCTTTGCCCACATCTCCAAGAATAGTTGGAGTGGGCATCTGATAAGCACCGGTCATAATCCATGCTGAAACGCCTTCCTGTTTCAATGATTTTGCTTTCATCAGAATAGATTCAACAGAACGCGTCATTCCGTCAGTTCCGAGACATCCTATCACTGTGGTCACACCGGCTTCAATCATATGGCTGAGCTGCATTTCGGGAGTACGTGAAGCAGGCCCTCCTTCTCCTCCTGCACCAGCGATATGTACATGAGCATCAATGAGTCCGGGAATCATTTTTAAGCCGGAGCAATCAATCACTTCAACATCCACACCTGCAGGCGACACAATCTGATCTGCAACGGCAAGGATCGTTTTTCCTCCAGTAAGTACGTCTTTTTTTCCTTGATATTCGGGAGTATATAATTCACATTGTTTAAATAGTATCATGATTCAGGATTTTTTTACAAAGATAAACGTTTTTCGTAGCACCTCAAAATGTAATTTAGCCCTGGTCTGCTGCCGTAGCAGAAGTAGAAGTGAATATTCTTACTGGAAGATGTCGTACACTGAGAGCAGACATAGTGTTTGATGTGGAAGAATCAAGTAATCATTCACTGGATATTGGACAAATTGAGGGAGGATTCGTTCAGGGAATCGGC
>CAYRXH010000007.1:0-6965 GCA_964428185.1 uncultured Bacteroidales bacterium | reverse complement strand
TAATCATTCACTGGATATTGGACAAATTGAGGGAGGATTCGTTCAGGGAATCGGCTGGGTGACAACAGAAGATCTGAAATATTATCAGAACGGCAATTTACTGAATCATTCTCCTGACACCTATAAAATTCCAACCATTTCGGATATACCAGAGGATTTCATAATATAAATCATGAATAGTCTGCCAAATCCTGTAAATATCAGAAAGAGCAATGCCGTTGGAGAACATACGTTCATGCTGTGCTTTTCTGTCTGGCTTGCTACCCGCAATGCTATTCTTGCCACTGTTGAAGGCAAAACAGATGTGCAGTTGAATGTCCCTGCCACCAATGAACAGATTTTACTGGCTATTAATACACTGAAATAATCTGTTCCTCAAAATATAGATAAATTTTTTACCTTTGCTGCCCTTTACAGAGACAGATGAAAAGATTTCTTTTTATACTTTCAGGGCTCCTTGTGGTGTTTATTGCTACCACACCTGCACATCAGGGAGACACTCCTTATCAGGAATATATCGTTCAGAATGACACCACTGAATTATCTCTTTTATTTATCGGAGACATTATGCAGCATGAACCTCAGATCACTGCCGCCTGGGATAATACTACCAAAAGTTATTCATACGATCATTGCTTCGAATATGTCAG
Organism: uncultured Bacteroidales bacterium; assembly: GCA_964428185.1. Taxonomy (GTDB): domain Bacteria; phylum Bacteroidota; class Bacteroidia; order Bacteroidales; family DTU049; genus CAYMAZ01. Next base: position 6,315 of record CAYRXH010000007.1, on the reverse strand, counting down.
AGACATTTATAACATTGCAGATATAACCATTGCCAATCTTGAATTCACATTCGGAGGGAAACCGTATAAAGGATATCCTCAGTTCAGTGCACCTGATGAAATGGGAACAGCAATTAAAAATGCAGGAATTGATATCCTCGTCACAGCCAATAATCACACCTGTGACAGAGGAAAAAAAGGGATTATCCGGACAATTCAGGTGATTGACAGTTTAGGTATTCCCCGAACAGGTTCATTTCTTGATGCTGCTGACAGGGAAAAACATAACCCCCTGATTATTGAAAAAAACGGTTTTAAACTGGCATTGCTGAACTATACTTATGGAACCAACGGTATTCCTGTGCCTGAACCCACCATTGTAAACCTGATTGACACAACTTTAATTATCAGCGACATCAAGAATGCAAAAAAATTCAATCCTGACGAGATTATTGTTTTTTTCCATTGGGGAAACGAATATCAGCGCATTCACACAAAGGAACAAACCAGTCTTGCTCAGCTGTGTTTTGATCACGGTGCACAGATTGTCATAGGATCACACCCGCACGTGATCCAGCCCATGCACAGATATGAATACCCTGATTCTTCGGGCATTGAGGTTGCTGTTGTTTATTCCCTTGGAAATTACATTTCAAATCAACGCCAACAATATCGTGACGGGGGAGCGATGGTTTATATCAGACTCAGAAAATCAGGTGATTTTGTTGAAATTTCAAAGATGGGATATATCTTGACCTGGGTGTGGACACCCATCATCAACGGACAGAAAAGGTATTACATCGTACCAGTATCCAGATATGAAGATCAGGCTGATTTTTTTGATGCGGCCTCATATGAAAAGTTTAAAATATTCCGGGATGATTCTCGCAAGCATCTTCAGGAAAACAATATCAATGTGAATGAAATTGTGTGGGACGATTCAACTCAGAGGTGGATATACTGATTTATCTGAGATATACATCAACAAGGCCATCAGGTGTTTTCACATACATGATTTTCTGCACTCTGTCGAGACTGATAATAACATCATCATGAACCGGAATCAGTATTTCCTTTCCATGAAAATCAAGCTGTAAAAGAGGTTGTATTGTGTTTTCAATAACGCCACTGATGGTTCCGATATTTCCGTGAACTTCATCAATCACTGAAAACCCGATAATTTCATGAAAATAAAACTTGTTTCCGGACAATTCAGGGAGAAAAGAAAGAGGAAGATACAGTTCTTTGCCCAAAAATTTGGATGCAGCCTCAACGGTATCAATTCCTTTCAGTTTCAGGAGATACCATCCCTTTTCATCGATTTTCAGGGATTCCATTTCATAGGGTAACAGTCCTTGTCGTGTTTTCACAAACAAGGCATGGAGTGAAGAATAAACAAGCGGGTCATCAGCATCGATAAACCCGCTCATTTCTCCATGAATTCCGTGCGTTTTGACTACCTTTCCAAGGTAGAAAAAATCGCTGATATTCATCATTATTCGGATTTTTCTTCTTCTGTTGTTTCTTCTTCTGAAGCCTGAACTTCGGGTGCTTCTTCCTCAGCTACAGGAGGTTCTTCTGCCACCGGTGCTTCTTCTTTTTCAGCGGCGGGAACTTCTTCATCTTCTGCAACATGAGTTTCTTCGGCAACCGGCGCTTCTTCCTCAGCTACAGGGGCTTCGTCTGTAACAGCAGCTGGAGTTTCTTCAGTTTCTTTTGAAACGAGTTCACCTGCTTTGGAAGCGGCCAATTTGGCTCTCTTTTCAGCAATGGCAGCAGCTCTATCTTCTTTCACTTTCGCTTCATCCTGAAGTTTTTTCTTCAACTTTTCTTTCTGCGCAAGTTCTTTATCCTTCACAGCCTGTGCAATTTTCTTTTCTTTTTCTTCGACCCATGCATTAAATTTTGCATCAGCTTGTTCCTGAGTAATTGCGCCTTTAAGAACACCTTTCTGTAGGTGATTTTTGTAAAGAATTCCTTTGTAGGAAAGAATTGCTTTTGCAGTATCTGATGGCTGTGCTCCAACCTGCAGCCAGTATAATGCTCTGTCGGCATTAATGTCAATGGTGGCAGGAATTGTTAAGGGATTGTAAGTGCCAATATTCTCAATAAACCTCCCGTCTCGCGGAGCACGACTGTCAGCAACCACAATACGATAAAAGGGCTGCCCCTTTTTACCGAATCTCTGTAATCGAATTTTTGTTGGCATAACTATTTTTTATTTTTTAAAATAAGTTTGCAAATTTCAGAATTATTTTTCAAACTGCAAATATTTTTCCATCAATTTCAGCAACATAATTAATATCTGATTAAAAAATCCGTTTAATTAACTAAAATTTATCTTTGAAAATTATTGTTTCAAATAAAAATGTTTTGTATTTTTGTAGCCTGAACCGATGTTTTTTTAAAATGAATACTAAAAAAAGACAAACAAAAGAAAAACTGCAACATCTTAATTATGTGATTAATGTACTTAAATTTGATGTATCAGGTTTTCTCAGAGACACTCAAAATCTTCTGAATTCAAGCTATCAGAATTCTGAAAATAATGAAACAGCATTTCCGATTCAAAAGGTCATGGTGAATACTGCCAAATCTTCTATAGGGATACGGGATAGTTTGGCAATACTTTCACTGATGTATGAAAACGACAAAACAAAAGAAATTTCCCTCAATAGGATAATTGATACTTCTGTAAAGAATCTGTATTTTGACATTCTGTCTGAAAAAAAAGACGTAAATGTGGTCTGCCATCCAGCAGCAAAAGACATTTTAATTAAAGGTGATGAGTTAATTCTTCAAACTGTTGTTTATAAAATCTTTTATCTTGCCTGTGATCAGATTCTAGGCTCCAAGGTCATTTTTACAACCAGTTTTGATTCAGGATTTGCCACGATATCAATGAAATACAAGGGACAAAAGCATAAAATGATGAATCCAACGGTTGAATTTACTGGTGACACTGATTCACAGGGCGCCCTCCCAGAGTTTAACAATCCTTTTTCAATGCTCAAAATCATGGAACAATCAGGGCTTGGTGTGTTATCTTTTTCCCGAAAGGACAATTATCATATCATAAATTTCACCTTACATCTGCCTACCAGACCTCTTGATATCTCAAAATCCGCTAAGTTTAAAACCATTGAAAGTTACAACTGGAAGAATAAAACTGTGCTGATTGTGGATGATATTGAGGTGAACTTTATTTTTCTGGAAACCATACTTGCCGATACACTCATTAATACTTTATATGCTACCAATGGCAAAATTGCTGTAGAAATGTGCAAAAACAACAAAAACATTGATGTGGTTCTTATGGATATTAAAATGCCTGTCATGGACGGGTATGAAGCAACAAAGCTGATTAAAGAGGACTTTCCGGATCTACCTGTGATTGTCCAGACCGCCTATTCATTTAATGAAGAATATGAACGCTGCAGGAAGCTGGGTTGTGATGACTATATTACAAAACCATTGAAAAGTGAAAATGTCATTTCTGTTCTTGCAAAATATCTTACAGATTAATACATTTTCTCCAGTTTTTTCCGTTCTCTATTAAAATTCCTAATAATTTTGAGAGCTGTTAATATTTTTTCAGATGCTTCATCGGTTATTCTCTATCCTGCTGCTTACATTCTTTCTTTACACCAACGTGGTATATGCCCAGAAGGACAAGGAAATACTGTCACTTCAAGAAGCAATCAGTGACATAATATGGCTCGAGCAATTCATTGAGGACGTTCATATCTGTCCTGATTCATTATATTCAGGGAACTCTTTAAAGAAATCATTTTTTTTGCTGAAAGCGGAAATCACAAGAAACGGAAGTATCAGCAGAACCGAATTCTATACACGTCTGCTCCCGATTTTCTATATTATTCAAGACATTCACCTTTACCTGTTCCTTCCTATCAAAGACAATGAATATCTGAAACAAGGCAATTATTTTCTTCCGTTCCAGATGAAAATCATTGGAGATCAACTTTACCTGATCAATGCCGACAGTAAAATTATTCCAAAAGGGGCAAGAATTATTTCCATTAACGGATATCATGACTATGAAATCATTGCAAAACTCAGTTCTGCCAGCCCATCTGACGGTAATAACCCATATTCCAGAGCTCTCATTGCTGAAAAGAATTTCATTGAGCTGTTTCCCCTGTTTTTCCCGGTATTCATCATGAATCAGATCCGGTTTATGTATCCGGGTTCTGAAGAAATCACAAGCATAAACTATCCGGGAAACAATAAAATTAAAAAATATATCAAAAGCAGCGGGACAAACCCAGTTCCTAATTATCATGAAATGTTCTTCTTTGAAGACCCTTATGCTGCAATGATCAGAATTCCCTCCTTTTCTGAAGGGAGCACTGATGACTTCAAAGATTTCCTGAATTTTGTTTTCAATACAATTTCAGAAAGGAACATTGAGCATTTTATCATTGACATGAGAGGAAATGAAGGCGGATATGCTGAACGCGGTGAATTTCTGCTATCAAATCTTATCAGTCATGATACTCCATACATCAATAGTATTATTTTTAAACATAGCCTTATGGCTGATGAGATTTTCAATAAGCAAAGCAAAAACAGTCCCCTGTTAAAAAGAATGTATGTGCTTGATGAACTGCTGAAAATGAGTGATACTCCGTATGGGACCTATGATACTATTTTTTACAGCAAAACTGAACCCCACGGACAAGTGTATGAAGGGAAATTATATGTGCTGATCAATGGTCTTTCTGTTTCAACGACAGGGCTTGTCTGCAATGCACTGCGCGAACACCGGGGAGCATTGTTTATCGGGCAACCCGGAGGATTTACCCCACAGGGAACGTTTGGGCAGGTAATCAGGTTTAGGCTACCGCATTCAAGAATAATGGGTTATATGAGTACGATCAGATTCAATTCTACTGACTCATTCTCTGTGAAAACAACTCCATTTCTGCCTGATATACACGTAGATGAAACCATCAATGATGTCATCAACGATAAAGACCCTGTCCTTGAGCAGACACTTGATATTATCAGAAAAAAACAGGATTGAACAACATCGTTCAGGATTTGGGATTATTGGTCAAACCGATCATTTTTGCATCAATTTTCAGTCTAAAAATCAGCTGTATAATTCTGAGCAACAAAATTCCAGTTGATAATACTTCTGAATTCCGCAATGTAATCAGGGCGACGGTTTTGCTTGTCTATGTAGTAAGCATGTTCCCAGACATCACACGTAAGTAATGGTTTCAATCCTTTTCTCATGGGATTTCCGGCATTACTTTCTTGAACTATAGACAATTTTTCGTTTTTGTCCTTTACAAGCCATGCCCATCCAGAACCAAACAAAGTTGCAGCCGCCTTTGAAAATTCATCCCAGAACAAATCGAAGGATCCGAAATACCTGTTTAAAGCATCAAGTAAAACTGCCGGTATCTCAGACCCACCGGGCATAAGACAGTTCCAGTAAAAGGTATGATTCCAAACCTGGGCTCCGTTGTTAAAAATTCCACCGTCTGCTTTCATCACAATCTCTTCGAGGGTAGCATTCTCAAAAGGGGTACCCGGAACCAGTTTGTTAAGATTGTCCACATAGGCTCTGTGGTGTTTGCCATAATGAAACGAAATTGTCTCAGCCGATATGACGGGGCTGAGTGCTTCGGGGGCATAAGGAAGTACGGGTAATTCAAACATATTAACGTAATTTAAAATTTAATTCCTGCTGAAAAAGATAGGGTGTATTTCATGGACTGATCATCAATCTGATACACAGGTGTGAGACCATACTGATAACTCAGTTTGAATGTAATTAACCAGAGATCAAGTCCGGCTGTTGCCACCCAACCAAATGATGTTGTTTTGAAATCATCCTTGGTCAATCCAAGCATATTCGGTTTCACCTTATAGATCTGATCAAGAAATCCTCCTGCAGCAACCCAAATGGCTGATGAGCCATCAGGACTGCTGATAATTTTATATCCCAGCTGAATAGGGACATGAATAAACTGAATATCAATTTTTTCTTCAATATCATCAGTACTATCGGGTAACTGTGTGGTATCAGCAGCATCAACAATCTGGGAACTCATTCCGAACAGAGCCACATCTCCCTGCACAAAGAAACTCCCTCCGTATCTGACAAATATTCCATACTGATACCCAATGCGTGCTTGAGTATCACTCACACTATCTGTCAGTAATTTAGAAATATTTCCACCGGCATAAGCACCAAAAGACATTTTTGGCGCTTCATCTTCCTGTGCAGCAAGGCTTGAAGAAATTACCATAATCATAAATAAATACAACAGTTTTTTCATAAAAATTATTTTTTGATTGATT
>CAYRXH010000006.1:0-61945 GCA_964428185.1 uncultured Bacteroidales bacterium | reverse complement strand
TTGTCAAGTATTTTCGGAGGTGTACTTGTGGGATTGGGGATCGGTCTTGTTTTTAGATAAAGCCAGATAAGGAGGAAGTGATATTATTGCTATGATAATTGCAAATTTACCAAACTACCCATTGGACAGTTATTGATATTTGTTGATGCAGTTATTGTTTTGTTTGGGGCTTGTGGTTTTTGATGAATGAAAAATTCCTCTGTATTCCTGGATTGTCATCTTTATCACCGAAAAAATGATTGATGTAGCGTTGCAGGGATTGAGTTATGAAAACACTCTCCTTATTATTTCCGATCAGCATGAAAGTATCAGGAATAAAATTATCAATGATTTGCAAAGGAGATGTATATCAGACATGAAAAAAATGATTTTTACTGTGGGAAACCGAAGGGAACTTGCAATTCTTCAGGATTTTATCCATAAAGAAGATCATGATGATTTTATGACCATAAAATTGATGCAAATGAGATCAATGGAAACGGTTTTAAATCCTTCTAACAGAAAACCGACAGAATATAGAAAGTTGCTGAACCATGAGATACTTGAAAAAGCTGACTTTTTTCAAATGAAGTTTAGTAAAAATATTGTATTTCGTGAAAAAATGCAGTCAAAATGCTTGAGTTTTAAAAAAAAGCAGTAATTTTGCACACTGATTTTTGAATGTCCGATGGTGTAACGGTAGCACTGCAGATTTTGGTTCTGCCTGTTCAGGTTCGAATCCTGATCGGACAACAAAAAATCAAGAGGGAAGATTTTTGACAGGGGGCTTAATAGCCCCTTGATTTTTATGAACTGAACAGAAATTATGATACAGAAGGAAAAAATTACGTCGCTTGTGAATGATGCCATCAAAGGCACAGACATGTTTATTACCGGAATTCAGATCCGGCCGGGAAACAGCATCATTGTTTATCTGGATGGAGACAAAGGAGTTACCATAGATGATTGTGTCATGGTGAGCAGATACGTTGAAGCAGGTTTAAACCGTGATGATGAGGATTTTGAGCTGACGGTTTCTTCTCATGGCCTGACCAGTCCACTGCTGATGCCCCGTCAGTATATGAATCATGTCGGTCGTGAGATATCGGTGGTAATGGCTGACGGAATGAAATATTCCGGACTTATTGAGAGTGCGTCTCAGGACTCATTTATACTGAATCCTGTTGGAAAATCAAAACAAACTGCTGAACCTATGATAATTCAATATAATGCAATCAAACAAGCAAAATTAAATATATCATTTAAAGAATAGAACAATGGAAAACCTAAACCTTGTCGAAACCTTTTCGGAATTTAAGGAGTTCAAAAACATTGACCGCAACACCTTAATGCGAATCCTGGAAGATGTGTTCCGCCATCTTCTTGCTAAAAAATATGGTTCTTCTGATGCCTTTGATATCATTGTCAATATTGACAAAGGAGACCTTGAAATATACAGAACAAGGGTCATTGTCAACGATGAGGATCTTACAGATGAAAATTCTGAAGTCAGTTTGACAGAAGCTCGCAAAATTGAACCCGATATTCAGCTGGAGGATGAAATTTTAGTTGAACAGATTATGCTCAGCGACTTTGAAAGACGTGAAATACTTACCATACGGCAGCATCTGAATGCCAAAATTCTCGAATTTGAAAAAGACAATATTTTCAGAAAATATCAGGATAAAGTTGGGGAGGTTATTACAGGAGAAGTATATCAAGTTTGGAGAAAGGAAATTCTTGTCCTTGACGAAGAGGGCATTGAGTTGGTTTTACCCAGAACCGGGCAAATTCCGGCAGATAATTATAAAAAGGGAGACACCATACGTGCTGTTGTGGTTCGTGCCGAAATGAGAAGCGGTACACCTATTATCGAACTCTCAAGAACAGCCCCTGAATTTCTGGAACGACTTTTTGAACAGGAAGTTCCTGAAATTTATGACGGACTCATTACAATAAAAAATATTGTCCGCGAACCTGGAGAAAGAGCTAAGGTTGCTGTTGAATCCTATGATGATCGCATCGACCCTGTTGGAGCATGCGTTGGAATGAAAGGCTCCCGTATTCACGGTATTGTTCGTGAACTGAGACAAGAAAATATTGATGTAATTAATTATTCAAACAACCTGCAGCTTTACATTTCAAGGGCATTGAGTCCTGCCAAAATTACCAGTATAAAAATCGTTGAAGAAGAGAAAAGGGCCGAAGTATATCTGAAATCAGATCAGGTATCTCTTGCCATTGGCAAGGGCGGACATAATATCAGGCTCGCTGCAAGATTGACCGGATATGAAATTGATGTTTATAGAGACAGTGCTCCGGACAATGAAGATGTTGATATTCAAGAATTTAACGATGAAATTGATCAGTGGATTATTGATGAATTCAAGAAAATCGGACTTGATACTGCAAAAAGTATTCTTGATATTTCTGTAGAAGAACTTGTGACACGTACCGACCTTGAAGAAGAGACAGTCCAGGAAGTGATCAGAATTCTTAAGGAGGAATTTGAATAAATTCGTATTTTTACCCATTCCAGTGGGAACAGTGAAAAAAAACACCAAAACAGTATTATGACTCAGGAAAATACATCGTTCTTAGTGATTAAAGTGATGAAAGAATTCAACATTGGAATTCCCACCATCAATGAATTTTTGAAAAAGAAAGGCCTGATCAAGGAGGATCTGAAAGCAACCAGCAAGATAGATAATGAATTGTATTTAGTTTTGCAGAAGGAATTTCAGTCTGAAAAGATTATCAAGCAACAAAGCATGAAAGTTGTTGTAGGAATTGAAAAAAATGAAGATGTTCCTGAGCAACCGAAAAAAATCCCACAAGACAAATCTCCTGAGGAGAATAAAGCTGTTGAGCAAGTGAAAGTTGAATCACCGAAGGTGAAAGTGGTTGGAAAAATTGATGTGGAACCTGTAAAAAAGGAAAAGCAAGAGCTTGTTGCTGAAAAGCAGGAGCCAGAAAAACCTGAAGTTACAGAAGTTGTTTCTGAAGATCTAGCAGAAAAGACACCGGGAAAAAAGAAAGGGCCCAAGGTGGTTGGAAAAATTGATGTGGAACCAAAGGAAAAGAAACAGAAAAAAGCAGAAGCCATAGAAGAAATTCCTGAAGTAAAAGAATCTGAACCTGAAGAAGCAGTAGTGTCAGAAGCGATTACTGAACCAGAAATTCCTGAAATCATCGAAGAAACTGGAGATTTATTGCCTGTACAGGATGAAAACAGGATTGAAACCCAGTATGAAAAGCTGAGTGGTCCTACCATCATAGGAAAAATTGACCTTCAGCAGTTTGCCAAAAAACCTGAAAAAACCGAAAAGAAAGAAAAATCTAAGGAAGGGAAAGTTCCTATTGCATCTTCACATGACGAAAAAGTGAAGAAACGGAAGAGAAAAAGAATTGACAAAGGTAACAACGATGAAGCTCAGAACAGAGGAAAAGACAGGGGGGATGATAGATCCAGAGAAAAAGCAGTGCCTGAGGTATCTGACGAAGAAATCCAGAAGCAGATTAAGGAAACTCTTGCCAGGCTCACTTCATCTGGCAAATCGAAAGCATCAAAATACAGAAGACAGAAACGTGATATTGTTTACCAGCATCAACAGGCAGAGCTTGAGGAAATTGAAAAGCAGAAGAATGTTCTCAAAGTGACGGAATTTCTCACAGCCAATGACCTTGCAAGTATGATGAACATACATGTAAATCAGGTCATTTCAACATGCCTGAATCTTGGCTTGTTTGTGTCAATTAATCAGCGATTGGATGCTGAGGCCATCACACTTGTTGCCGACGAGTTTGGTTTTGATGTTGAATTTGTGAGTATTGAGACAGAAGAAGATGCCGGTATTGAAGAAGATACTCCAGATAAACTTTTGCCGAGACATCCTGTTGTAACGGTGATGGGACATGTTGACCACGGGAAAACATCATTGCTTGACAATATCAGAAAGACCAATGTAATTGCAGGTGAGGCAGGAGGAATCACTCAGCATATCGGTGCCTATGAGGTTCATCTGCAGGAGGGAAAGAAAATTACCTTTCTTGACACTCCCGGACACGAGGCATTTACAGCAATGCGCGCCCGCGGTGCCAAACTGACAGATATTGCTATTATTGTTGTTGCTGCTGATGATAAGGTGATGCCCCAGACAATTGAGGCAATCAATCATGCTAGAGCAGCCGGTGTTCCGATGATATTTGCAATCAATAAAATTGATAAACCCAATGCACAGCCTGAAAAAATAAAAGAAGAACTATCTCAGATGAATATCCTTGTTGAAGATTGGGGCGGAAAATTTCAAAGTCAGGAAATTAGTGCGAAACATGGTGTAAACCTAGAACTATTACTTGAAAAAGTTCTTCTTGAGGCTGAACTACTTGATCTGAAGGCAAATCCTGATAAATTTGCCTCAGGAGCTGTTATTGAATCTTCTCTCGAAAAGGGAAGGGGTTATGTTGCCAAAATCCTTGTTCAGTCTGGAACCCTAAGAGTAGGAGATATTGCTGTTGCCGGATGTTTTCATGGCAAAGTGAAGGCTATGTTTAATGAAAGAAATCAGGCGGTTAGTGAAGCAGGGCCATCAACCCCGGTATTGTTGCTCGGACTTAACGGGGCACCTCAAGCAGGGGATAAATTCAATGTGTTTGAAACAGAAAAAGAGGCAAAACAGGTGTGTGTCAAGCGTCAGCAGCTGCTGAGAGAACAGGGACTCCGGACACAGAAACATATCACTCTGGATGAAATCGGAAGACGTATTGCAATCGGGGACTTTAAGGAGCTGAACATTATTGTGAAAGGTGATGTTGACGGATCAATTGAAGCTCTTTCAGATTCATTGCTAAAACTTTCAACAAACCAGATTCAGGTCAATGTTATTCATAAATCTGTGGGGCAGATTACCGAATCCGATGTTCTGCTTGCTTCTGCTTCAGATGCCATTATTGTTGGATTCCAGGTACGACCCTCGGCCAATGCACGAAAACTTGCCGAACAGGAACAGATTGATATCAGAAACTACTCTGTCATCTATGATGCTATTGAAGAGATTAAATCTGCAATGGAAGGGATGCTTTCTCCGACCATTGAAGAAAAAATCGTTTGCAATGTTGAAGTCCGTGAAGTTTTCAAAATTTCAAAGGTTGGATCTGTTGCAGGATGTATGGTTCTTGACGGAAAAATAAACCGGAACACTAAGGTAAGACTTATCAGGGATGGTATAGTTATCTATGATGGAAGTCTTTCAACCCTGAAACGTTTTAAGGATGATGTAAAAGAAGTTGCTACCGGATATGAATGTGGTCTCTCAATTGAGAATTTCAATGATCTCAAAGTTGGCGATATTATTGAAGGATACGAGATTACTGAGAAGAGGGCAAAGCTATAGACGATTAGAAGTTTTCTGAATTTAAAAGCCGGGCAATTCCATTAACACAGTTGGCAGGAGCAATAAAAATCCCAGGACCAAAAGAATGCCCACAAACGGAGCAACCCATCTGAACCATTTATGAAAGGGAATACGTGCAATTCCCAAAGCACCAATAAGCACTCCCGAGGTTGGAGTGATCATGTTTGTAAAGCCGTCTCCAAACTGAAATGCCATGATTGTTGCCTGGCGGGATAGTCCAATAAGATCGGAAAATGGCGCCATAATTGGCATAGTGAGTGCTGCCTTGGCCGAACCACTGGGGATGACCACATTAATCAGAGCTTGTATTACATACATTAGACCAACACTTGCCACCTGACCAGTCCCTTCCATCGCTGAGGCCATTGTGTGGAGTATGGTTGCAATAATCTTTCCGTCCTCAAGGATAATAATTATCCCTCCTGCAAGACCAACCACAAGGGCTGCTGGAAGAATGTCTGCTGCTCCTTCAATGAACAATTTGACAATTTTGTTTCCAGTCAGATTCATGGCAATCCCTGATATTATTCCCATTGCAAAAAATAAACTAGCAATTTCCATTATATACCATTGATATCCCATTACTCCCACAATCAGATAAAGAATAGTAAACAGCAGAATGTTGAGGATAAAAAAATGAAATGATTTTCTCAAAAGCCAGATACTGAGCAAAGCAAAAAGACCAGCCAGAACTGGAAGTGCCGGGACATGCCACCTGAGAGCATCAATTGATTCAGGGTCTCCAATTGTAAGGGTTGTGTCAGGATATTTCATGGCAAATACTACAAGAACAATCTGAATAAGTATAAAAACAATCCATGAGGCAGCTGTTTTTTTATATTGAATATGTTCAGGATCTGATGACTCTCGTTTTCTCCAGTATTCATCATCTTCATACATGGCAGAGCGTTGAGGGTCTTTTTTTATTTTAGATGCATAGAGCAACACCCAGACGATTGTGAATAAGGTAAGTATCAGAAAGCAGAAAATGCGGTATTCAAACCCTGAAAATAACGGGACATCTGCCAGCCCCTGTGCAATTCCTATAGTAAAAGGATTGAGAATAGCTCCCGAAAATCCAACATGAGCTGCAACATAAACTAGGCATACTCCCACAATAGAATCATAACCCATGGAAATTGCCAGAGGAACCAGAATTATCACAAATGCAATGGTCTCTTCACTCATCCCAAAGATGGCACCAAACAATGCAAAAACTATCATGATCAAAGACATGATGATATTGTCAACACCTGCTTTTTTGAATAGAGAATAGCGTTCTAGTCTTCTGGCTTTTCTCAGAAATGAAAAAATTCCCACATCAATAGCCTTTGAGTGGTTAATAACCCAGAAAGCACCACCTATCATCAGAATAAATATAATAATGCCGCTTTGTTTGGTAAATCCCTTGTAAAATGCTGAAAAAATCTCCCATGTCTGTGCCTCACTGTCAATATGTTGATATTCAAGGGTTGTCCCTTCTGCCGTCTCTTTTTCAATGTATTCTCCTCCGGGAACAAACCATGTTAATCCGGCAGAAATGAGAATCAACATAAATATGATCAACCAGGTGTGGGGAAATTTTCTTGATGAAGCCATACATTGATTATTGGGCTCCAAAAATACACTTTTTTTAAAAGGCGGCTTCTCAACTCTGGTGGTGAAAATCAAAAAATAGAAGTTTCCCGAGAATTTTCAGAACTGAAAGTGCAAAAAAAACAATATATTTGTACACTTCAATCCCTGATTTCAATGAAATTCATCAACTCAATTTTTTCGTGGATTATCAAGAAACGCTTGCATCAGATTGATTTGTTTATGCGGTATCCTGACGAAGTTCAGAAGGAATGGTTTACAAAACTTATTGAAAGAGGATCCCATACTGAATTCGGAAGCAGATACAGATTCAAGGAGATCAATACAATTGATGATTTCAAGAAACAGGTACCGGTTCATACATACGATGAAATAAAACCATGGATTGAAAAGGTGAGAAATGGTCAGCAACAGGTATTATGGCCTACTGAAGTAAAATGGTTTGCAAAATCATCTGGAACCACTTCAGACAGAAGTAAATACATTCCTGTAAGTTATGAGGCAATTGAAGAATGCCATTATAATGCAGGCAAGGATATGCTTGCAATTTACTGTAATAATTATCCAGAGACCGGGATTTTTACTGGAAAAGCTATCGGAGTGGGAGGAAGTCATTCGATACACGAGGTAAATAATGAGGAATATTTTACGGGCGATTTGTCTGCTATCCTTATGCAGAATCTGCCATTCTGGGCAGAATTTATCAGAACACCCGATCTTTCAATTGCACTCATGGATGAATGGGAGGAAAAAATTAAACGTATTGTTGAAACAACAATTCAAAAGAATATTGCAAGTATTTCCGGTGTTCCTTCATGGTCTTTACTTTTGATGGAGAATGTGCTTAAGGCTAGTGGGAAAACCCATATTGATGAAGTGTGGCCGAATTTTGAAGTGTTTTTTCATGGAGGGGTTAATTTTGCTCCTTACAGAGAAAGGTTTTTAAGGATGTTTTCAACAACCAAGCCTCGTTTGATGGAAACCTACAACGCTTCTGAAGGGTTTTTTGGAATAGAAGATGTGATAGACTCAGGAGAATTGCTGCTGATGCTTGATTATGGTATCTTTTTCGAATTTATTCCGCTTTCCGAACTTGGAAATCCTTTTCCAAAGGCTATGGGAATTGAGGAAGTTGAAACCGGAATAAATTATGCAATGGTTATTTCAACAAATGCAGGACTATGGAGATATCTTATCGGAGATACCGTTGAATTTGTTTCAAAACAACCATTCAGAATAAAAATTACAGGCAGAACTAAATCGTTCATAAATCTTGCAGGGGAAGAACTGATGGTTGAAAATGCAGATCGTGCAATTGCTGATGCTTGTTTGAAAACAGGTGCTGTCATCAGTGAATATACTGCTGGACCTTTAGAAGCAAAGAAAGGAGGAAAAGCTGCACATCACTGGCTCGTTGAGTTCACAATCCCTCCTGCTGACCTTAATTTTTTTACTGAAATGCTCGACAACTCATTAAAAAACTACAACTCTGATTATGAAGCAAAAAGATATAAAAATATGATTCTTGATATGCCTCTGGTCCAGAAAGTTCCTGAAGGTTCATTTTATCAGTGGCTGAAAGAAAAAGGGAAATTAGGTGGACAACATAAGGTTCCGAGACTTACAAATACACCTGAACTTATCAGGGATATTCAAACAATAATCAATCATCTGTATGAAAAAAATTAATACCCTGCTTCTGTTATTTCTTTGTCCACTCTTACTAATGTCTCAGTATAGAGAACTTTTTACTATCGAAGGGAAATATCAGCCGGTCGGGATTGACAATCAGGGAAACAGCTATTTGCTCAGAGATAATGTCATATATAAATTTGATCAAACAGGAGTACTGTTGAATAATTTTTCTGATTTTACCCGTGGGACTGTTTCTTATGTTGATGTTTCAAATCCTCTGAAAATCATTGTGCTCTGGTCGGAACCGGGGATTGTAGCAGTTCTTGACAATACTCTTTCTCCCATTGGAAACCCTTTGGATCTTTTGCAATTTGGGTATGCAGAACCACTTCTTGTATGTGCTTCAGAAGGAGATGGCTTGTGGGTGTATGAGGGCTCAACAGGGACTTTAAACCTGATCAGTTCTTCAGGGTCTTTGATGCTCCAATCATTGGATCTTAGAAAACTAAGCAGAAATGTGTTTGTTCCCTCGGAAATGTGCCTGTGGTCCAATCACATCCTGTTATATTCAGAAACAGGAGAAGTGATGGTGCTCGATAATGCTGCATCAGTGGTTACTCACTCCATTTTGGGAGGCAAGGTGGTTTCTGGTGGTGAATATGGTTTTTCTGTCCTGAAGGAAACAGGAGTACAGGTATTTGATCTTATTCAGTTGCGGGATCTGCGTGTTGGGGCTCCGTTTGAGGGAGTAAAAAGATACTCAATGAATCTTCCCTATTTTTTGGCAATGTATGAAACAAAAATCAGTTTATATTTGCTGTCTGCTCAATAATTAAAAAAAAACTCACGTTTATGCATATTGCAATTGCAGGGAATATCGGAAGCGGCAAAACAACCCTCACAACGCTGCTGGCAAAACACTACGGATGGCATCCTCATTTTGAAGATGTTGACTCAAATCCATATCTGGAAAGCTTTTATGAAGATATGAAAAGATGGTCATTTAATCTTCAGATTTATTTTCTGAACAGTCGCTTCAGACAAGTTGTTAATATCCGGAAAAGGGAAAAAACAGTAATTCAGGACAGAACAATTTATGAAGATGCTTATATTTTTGCGCCGAATCTTCATGATATGGGACTGATGACAAACAGGGATTTTGAAAACTATCTGTCTTTGTTTGAACTTATGGTGTCATTCATACAGGCTCCCGATCTGCTTATATATCTGAAAGCAGAAGTGCCCACCTTGGTCAGACAGATACAAAAGCGTGGACGCGCCTATGAGTCTTCTATCAGACTGGATTATCTGCAAAGCCTCAACGACAGATATGAGAAGTGGATAAATAATTATATTGCAGGGAAACTATTGATTATCGACGTAAATCAGATTAATTTTTCTGATAAGGCTGAAGATCTGGGTTTTGTTATTGAGAAAATTGATGCTGAACTATATGGACTTTTTTAACAGATGACATCACAGAAATTTATTCTCGGAATTATTCCTGCCCGATATGCTTCTTCCCGCTTTCCGGGAAAACCTCTTGCCCTGATTCATGGCGCAAGTATGATTCAACGTGTTTATGAAAGGTGTATAAAATCAAAATCTTTATCCGCTGTATGTGTTGCCACTGATGATGTGCGAATTGAAGAGCATGTCAGACAGTTCGGAGGAAATGTGATCATGACTTCTGTTAAGCACCAGAGTGGAACTGACCGGTGCCTGGAAGCTGCTGTTGCATATTCAACCGGCAGAAATGAGAAATTACCGGATGTGGTAGTGAATATTCAGGGTGATGAACCTCTTGTTGACCCGAGGCTTATTGATAGAATGGTCATCGAATTTCAACATGAGGACATTCAGATTGCCACACCAGCCTGTGCTTTCAAGGATATTGAACAGGTGAACAACAGCAATACAGTGAAATTAGTTACATCGGTTAACGGAGATGCTCTCTATTTCAGCCGTTCTCCTATCCCTTTCTTCAGAAATATCCCTGCTGCTCCAGAAAAATTTCTCAAACATATCGGATTGTACGCTTATCGATTTGATATTTTAAAAAAAATATGCGACCTGAGCATGTCAAGACTTGAACATGCTGAATCGCTGGAACAACTCAGATGGCTCGAAAACGGATATCGTATCCGCGTTGTTCCTTGTCAGGCTGAAGGACTATGTGTAGATACTCCTGCCGACATTTTTGTTGTGGAAAATTATATGAAACTTCATTCAATTCAATAACTCAATGATGATTAAGGAATATATAATACGTTTTCTCATGAAAAACCGGAGTTTAACTATCTCCGGATTGGGAAAATTTGCAAAAGAGTCAACCGGAGCATCTATCCATCCGGTAATTCATGAATTTAAACCGCCTCATGCTGTTCTTGTATTTGATGAGGAGAAAGATTGTGAAACCACTTCAGATTTTATTGACCTTGTTGCCTGTGATACAGGAATGAGAGCACAGGAGATTCATCAGGCAATTCATGACTTTAATAAGCATATCCGAAACGAAATCAGCCAGTTTGGGAAATCTTCTGTAGAGCATCTGGGAATTTTCAGTATGAGTTTTGATCATAGTTTGATGTTTGAAGCTGATCAACTCCTGGATCTTCATCCTGATTCTTTTGGCCTGCCTGTTTTTACTTTGCCCCAAAGAAGTTCAAAGCCTGAAAGTCAGCCTGTTCAGCTTACTGCGGAAGTGACAGAAGCGGCCACTGTATTGACAGCAGAGAGTCAGAATGATTCTGAACTGCCACAGAAAGTTGAAGTGGAAAAGGTTGATGAAAAGGTGAAGGATGAAGAAACGAAATTAATATCTTCTGATAACGAAATCCTGGTGAATGACCATGAAAAAAGCGTCCGGATATCCGGAGAACAGCCAGACATTCAGGAGATAGCGCAAAGCAATAATAAAACCAAACCTGAGGAGACCAAAAGGAAACAGGGGAGAAGAAGACCCGTACTCATTGTTCTCTTAATACTTATTGCAGGTGGAGGGAGCGCATTGTATTTTACCGGTTACTGGGAAGTGTTGTATGAGAAAGCCAGAACAATTGCCGGTGGAGAAAAAATAGTAAGCTCTGCAGAGAATGAAAACAATGATATAAAGGACATCCCTGTACAAGTTGAGACAACAGCGGAAATAACAGACTCAACTGCTCAAACCGAAGATCTTCCGGAAGAAATTGAGTCCGCTGAAACGACTGAACCTGTTAAGGAATCTTTTGTTTCTGTGAATACAGAAATGCAGATGAAGTATTTTATTGTTGCTGATTGCTTTTCAAACCTGTCACTGGCTGAAAAGAGGGTGAAAAATTTGCAGGCAGAAGGCTACAGTTCTTCAATTGCAGGACAAACCAAGCAGGGGCTTCATATTGTTACTTATGTAGGCTATGCAGACAAGGACCAGGCAGAAGCAGAACTGGAAAAGATACGTAATACTGTGAAAAAGGAAGCCTGGCTATATATCAAAAAATAAGAATCAATGGAAGACAACTTGCTTTTCAGGATTACTGAAGTTCTGTCATAGGGTCCCAGAATAATTTCTCAAAGTCCTTAACATAATCATTCTCAACCTCAATCCCTTCAGCCGAAAGAAGTTGCTGCATTGCTTCAATTCCACCAAAGTGAAATTTTCCGCTGAGCATACCGTTTTTGTTAACGACCCTGTGCGCAGGCACAGCCGGTTCAATGTTTTTTGAGGCATTCATCGCCCAGCCAACCATTCTTGCTGAACCTGTTGAACCAAGATATCTGGCAATGGCACCGTAAGAAGTGACCCTTCCGGGAGGAATTTTTGAAGCAAGCTGCCATACCCTGCTGAAAAAGGACTCTTCAGCAATGAGATGTTGTTCTTTAAAAGGAATAAAAGAAATGTATTTGATTTTGAACCCTTTGTTTATCCAGATCTGTTCATAATATGTTTGCAGAGCTGTTGCCGGACCACCGATATTTTCCCCATATATATCAACCGACTTTTGGACAATTTGAAACTGATGCTGTTCGCAAACATTAAGTGTATATTGGTATAATGTGTCATCATCTGTTTTCAGGTGGATCATGCCACCTGGCTTTAATACCCTAGAGTATCTGGCCATATAGTCAGGAGAAGTGAGTCGCCGTTTTGCAGACCTGTCCTTTAGATGAGGATCAGGAAAAGAAATCCAAATTTCATCAATTTCATTTTCAGAGAATAAATGTTCAATTCCTGAAATATGTCTTCTGATAAAAGCAACATTTTTTAAACTTTTTTGAAGAGCTGTTTTGCAACCAACCCACATCCTTGATCCTTTAATATCAATCCCGATAAAGTTTTTTTCAGGAAACATTTCGGCAAGACCAATGGTATATTCACCTTTGCCACAACCCAGTTCAATAACTACAGGCTGATTGTTCTCAAAGTAAAGGGGACTCCATTTACCTTTCAGAAAAAACCCCGACAAAAGCTCTTGGTAGTCAGGCTGAAATAAATTGGGTAGAATATTGTTTTCTTCAAAACGCTGAAGTTTTCTGCGCGGCATCTGGATACTTTTGAACTTTGCAAAAATACATGAAAAATGTGTACTTTTGCTCCGAAAGATACTACAAATGTCCCTTTTTGAAATTATCATTATCGCCATCGTTGAGGGTCTCACAGAGTTTTTACCGGTGTCTTCCACAGGGCATATGATTCTTGCACAGGCAGCATTAAATGTGGAAAGCACAGACTTTGTGAAGTTTTTTATTGTCAATATACAGTTTGGAGCAATTTTATCTGTTATAGTGCTGTATTGGAAGAGGTTTTTTCAGAGTGTCAGGTTCTACATTAAATTGTTTGTAGCATTTATTCCTGCTGCTGTTCTTGGGTTTCTTCTGGGCGATTATATTGATTTGATGCTTGAAAGTGTTCTGGTAGTGGCAATTTCTTTGTTTGCCGGAGGAATTGTGTTGTTGTGGATTGATAAATGGCTGAAAAACAAGGCAAAAGATTCCGAAATCACATACCCTGTTGCTCTTAAAATCGGAATTTTTCAATGTATTGCAATGATCCCCGGGGTGTCACGATCTGCTGCAACAATAATTGGCGGTATGATACAAAAACTTGACAGAAAAACAGCTGCTGAATTTTCTTTTTTTCTCGCTGTTCCTACAATGTTTGCTGCGTCAGGTTATAAACTGTACGAGGGAATAGAGGTGCTGACGATGGAAAATCTTCCCGGCCTACTCATCGGAAATGCGGTTGCATTTGTTGTGGGATTGCTTGCCATCAAAGGGTTTATTTCCTTTCTTACAAGATACGGGTTTAAAGTTTTTGGGTGGTATAGAATTATCCTGAGCCTTCTCATTTTTATTTTGCTTATATGTGGTGTTGACCTGTCAGTTGTATAATATGGAACAGCTTTATAAATCCGGAAAGATGATTCTGATTGACAAACCACTCAACTGGACGTCTTTTGATGTGGTTAATTATCTCAGAATGGAACTGAGAAAAAAGGCTGGAGTGAGGGAAATTAAAATCGGACATGCAGGAACGCTTGATCCCCTTGCATCAGGACTGGTCATTGTGTGTACAGGCAAATGGACAAAAAAGATCAGTGAGTTTCAGGACATGGATAAGGAATATATTGGTCAGTTTACTCTTGGAGCAACTACTCCTTCATTTGATCTGGAAACAGAAATTGACAACACTTTTCCTGTAGATCATATTACAGAAGAAATGATCATAAAGGTGGCTGAATCTTTTGTGGGAACAAGTGAACAATACCCTCCGGTTTTTTCTGCAGTAAAAATTAAGGGCAAGAGAGCATACGAATATGCCCGGGAAGGGAAGGAAGTGGCAATTCAGCCGAAAAAGATTCATGTTTCAGCATTTGATATAACATTGATTGAAAACAATGTTGTTACGTTCCGGATCCGCTGCAGCAAAGGAACGTATGTTAGATCCCTGGTAAGAGATTTCGGGAAAAAACTGAAGTCAGGAGCCTATCTTTCAGAGTTGCGAAGAACCGCAATCGGGGAATATCTTGTTGTTAATGCAATTACTCCTGCCGAGTTTTCACTGGAGCTGACTGAGGATTTTATGAGTTGATTGTGTGTTGAAAAGAGAATCCATCATCTGGGGTTTCAAATATTCTGCGTAATTTTGGCAAAAATTTTTCTTATGGATTTTACCAAAATTATTGTTGTATCAGGAAAAAGTGGTGCTTTTAAAGTGATTGCTCAAAGCAGAAGCGGATATATTGTTGAGTCCCTTATAGACGGGAAAAAGATGCCAGTATCCGCAGCCAACAGAGTGTCATCTGTGGAGGATATTGTGGTATTCACTGAAACTGATGAAGTAAAGTTGAAAGATGTCTTTAAAAAAATGAAAGAATATACCGGCGGCAACGAAGCTGTGGATCATAAATCTGATGATCAGCAGATCAGAGACTTTTTTCAACAGATACTTCCTAATTATGACAGAGAAAGAGTATATCTTTCGGATATGAAAAAAATGGTGTTCTGGTACAATCTGCTGCATAAGAACAGCTTGCTTGATTTTGAAGAGGAAGAAAAGGAGAAAGCCAAAGAACAGGAAAAGGAAGATGTTGAGTCATCAATGCATGAAAAAAAACAAGCAGATAAAATGGACAATCCCTCAAAGGACTAGAAACCCGCAAAAAAGCCTGTAGCAAAAAAACCACCAAACCTAAGGAATAGTTTCATGGCAGAAAAGCCGGTCAAAAAAATTGAAAAACTGACAATTGTCAGAAAGCAGTTGTACGACAACCGGCACATATATTTTGAACTTCAGGCTGAAAAACCGTGGCCTGTAGTTTTTCCCGGACAGTTTGTTCAGGTTCAGATTAGCAACAATTCACAAGTGTTTCTTCGCCGCCCTCTGTCAGTTCATGATTGGGATAATCATGCCGGAATACTGTCATTATGGATAAAAGTTGTCGGCAGAGGAACCGGTTCACTTGCAGAAATGCAGATAGGAGATAGTCTTGATGTTATTTATCCTTTGGGAAATGGATTTTCATCTCCTGCTGAGAATGAAGGAGTTTTGCTTGTCGGGGGCGGATGCGGTGCAGCACCTTTGCTTTATTTGGCTCGTTTTCTGAATACTCAGGGCGTAAAAATAGAAATCTTACTTGGAGCCAGTAATATTTCAGAAATAATACATCCTGAAAAATATAAGCCTTTCGGAAATGTTCATTTCATGACTGAAGATGGGTCTGCCGGAGGTAAGGGTTTTGTCACTCATCATCCATTGCTTGCTGAAAGTGCAACTTCTGTGAGAAGAATCTACGCATGTGGCCCTGATCCGATGATGAAGGCAGTTGCAGTAATTGCCCATAAACATTCGATCCCTTGTGAGATTTCACTTGAAAACATGATGGCATGTGGTATTGGAGCATGCCTTTGTTGTGTTGTTAAAACTGACAACGGTCACGTTTGCAGTTGCACTGAAGGACCAGTTTTCGATACTGTAGAATTGAAAGAATGGATTCAAAGCTAAGGATATGGCAGACCTGACAACCAGAATCGGAACTCTCAACATGAAAAATCCTGTGATGACAGCCAGCGGAACATTTGGCTATGGTCCTGAATTTGAGGATTTTATCAATGTTAATGACCTAGGGGCAATAATTGTTAAAGGAACAACACTGGAGCCTAGGGAGGGAAATCCATATCCTAGGATGGCTGAAACACCTTCTGGGATGCTGAATGCCGTGGGCTTGCAAAATAAAGGTGTTGATGTTTTTATCAGGGATATGTATCCTCGGATAAATAAGTATCAAACAAATATTATTGTGAATGTATCTGGTTCTCAGATAGATGATTATGTGAGGGTGTGTGAAAAACTCTCATCCCTTGATGCTATTCCTGCCATTGAGTTGAATATTTCATGCCCCAACGTGAAAGAAGGCGGAATGGCCTTCGGAACATCCTGCAGTTCAGCTGCTCAGGTCATCAGTGCAGTGCGAAAGGTTTGGCCAAAAATGCTGATGGTAAAGCTCTCTCCCAATGTGACAAATATCGTTGAGATAGCTCAAACTGCTGAAAATGAAGGAGCTGATTCCATCTCTCTGATCAACACACTTTTGGGAATGGCCATTGATGCAAAATCACGAAAACCCATGCTTTCAACGGTGACAGGAGGACTTTCAGGACCAGCCGTTAAACCAGTTGCCCTCAGAATGGTATGGCAGGTATCGAAACATGTGAAAATTCCCGTGGTAGGCTTGGGCGGGATCATGAACGCAACTGATGCCATTGAGTTTTTTCTGGCAGGTGCCAGTGCAGTACAGGTGGGTACAGCGAACTTTATTGACCCTTCAGTTTCGTTGAAAATTGTTAACGGAATAGAACAATACTTAGACCAGAATGGATTCAGGAGTGTTTCTGAGATAGTTGGACAACTTGAGGTATAGCCTTCTTTTTTTGTAAAAGTCTTTATTAAATTTCCCTGACAAGCATTGATTCAGCAAGTATCTTCAACTGTAAAGTTATTTCAGCATCTCCTTTACATCGTTCCAGATTTTGTAATGATTTTTCATGGTATTGATTCATCATTGCAATAACATGATTTCTTATGTTCAGTTCTTCATACACCTTTTTCACAAAATTGATTTTTTCTTCTCCGTTACCGGAATGATTTTCAGTATAATACACATAAAACTCTTCACGGTCTCCAGGAGAAAGAAGCTCTAATGTTTTAAGAAACAGATAGGTTTTTTTGACTGAAAGAATATCAGAGCCTGTTTTTTTTCCGAATTTACTTTCATCAGAAAAAACATCAAGCAGATCATCTTGCAGCTGAAAAACAATTCCCATATTCATACCGAAATCATACAATTCGGTTGCTTCATGTAGGGGAGCACCTCCGAGCAGAGCTCCTATTTTCAGAGAAGCTCCCACAAGTACTGCTGTTTTCAGCCGGATCATGTTCAGATAATCACTGATGCCAACATGTGGCTGTGCTTCATAATCCATGTCATACTGCTGCCCTTCGCAGACCTTGATTGCGGTGTCTGTGAAAATCTCAAGGATGGGTTTTAAATTTGGGGTGTCAAGCTTTGTCACATATTCATAGGCTTTGGCAAACATCACGTCCCCTGAAAGAATGGCAATATTGGTGTTCCACTTTTTATAAACTGTTGGTAGTCCCCTTCTGATAGGAGAATTGTCCATGATGTCATCATGAACGAGGGTGAAGTTGTGGAAAATCTCTATGGCAATGGCAGCAGGCATAGCTTTTGAACATTCTCCGCCGTAAAGTTCACAGCCCATGAGACATAACATTGGTCTCAAGCGTTTTCCCCCCAATGAAAGCATGTATTGAATAGGTTCGTAAAGCTTCAGTGGATCTGAAATAAATGATTCAGAATTCAGGGCTTTTTCAAACTGCTCCCTATATTGTTCTGCTGATTTCATGTCAGGCCATTTTATTAAATTATGTATTGAGGGTCACTCAAAATTCTTTTTATACCCTCTTCAAGCCCGATGAGGTTCCCCTTAAGTATTGATCTCATTTTTGTTATATCGGGTAAGCGTCTTGTCATATCACCTTCTTCCAGTGGAGGTAGATGTTTGATTGAAGATGAAGAGTTGGTGAGTTGAATGATGTGTTTTGCCAGATCTAAAATAGAAGTTTCATTGTCATTGCCGATGTTGATGACCTCATTGGGGTGCTGTGGATTTTTTACAGCTTCCAAAAAAATCGAATAAGTTGCATTTACGTTATCATCAATATAGCAGAAGGTTCTTGTCTGCAAACCATCTCCAAAGATTGTAATGGGCTGGTTTTTCATGGCAAAACGAATAAACTTTGACATCACAAAGTCTGGACTCTGTTTTGGTCCGTAGGTATTAAAAAATCTGAAAATGGTATAATTGAGGCCAAATTCTTTATGGTAAGATTTTAAGAATGCTTCTCCTACATTTTTGACTATAGCGTAAGGAATACGGGAATTGAGGGGTGTTGTTTCTTCATTTTGTGGAAACTCCACGGGTTCACCATATACTTCAGAGGAACTGCTGAAAAATAGCCGTTTGACATTTGAGTGTTTACTCAGATTTAAAATGTTTTCTATTCCGTGAAGATCATTAAGAACCATGATAGGATTTTCCTGAGTTCTTTTAACTCCAACTACTGCAGCATAATGGAACACATAATCAAAGGGAAATGACATAAACAATTCTGAAATATCCTTGTAAACGTTGACATCACATTTGATAAATTTATATCTGTCTGTATTGTGTTTTGGAAGTTTTTGCATTTGTCCGGTTGAAAGATTATCTGCAATAACAACATAATTGTCAGGGTCTTCAAGGAGTTTGGCGCACATTGAGCTCCCGATAAAGCCTGCACCTCCGGTAAACAGAATTTTTCTCATTGGTTTCGTTTTATAATTGAAACAAGATAATCTCCGTATCCACTCTTCAGGAGAGGCTCGGCCAGTTTTAACAGTTGATCATCATTGATGAATTTCATTCTCCATGCAATTTCTTCGATGCAACCAACCTTTAGCCCCTGACGACTTTCAATTACTTCGACAAACTGAGAAGCCTGTAGTAATGAAGTAAATGTTCCAGTATCAAGCCAGGCGACTCCTCTGCTAAAGACTTCCACTTTCAGTTTCTTCTGAATTAGAAATTCCTTATTGATGTCGGTAATTTCATATTCTCCTCTGGAACTTGGTTTTAGAGTCTTTGCAATGTCAACGACACTGTTATCATAAAAATATAAGCCAGTTACTGCGTAATTTGATAATGGATTCTTGGGCTTTTCTTCAATGGAAACCGCATTGCCATCAGTGTCAAATGCAACGACTCCATATCGTTCGGGATCTGATACATGATATGCAAAAACCACTGCACCTTCAGGATGATTGCATGACTGTAAAAGTTTGTTCATCCCTGTTCCGTAAAAAATATTATCTCCGAGGATGAGAGCAACACTACTTGTACCGATAAACTGTTCTCCAATGACAAAAGCTTGGGCAATGCCATTGGGAATTGCCTGTTCTGCATAACTGAAATGACATCCAAGATGACTGCCATCTCCGAGTAATTTTCTAAACCCCGGAAGATCCTGTGGGGTAGAGATAATCAGAATATCATTGATGCCGGCCATCATCAGAATTGACAAGGGATAATAAATCATAGGTTTATCATATACAGGCATCAGTTGTTTGCTGACTGCCATTGTAAGGGGATATAGTCTGGTTCCGCTGCCTCCTGCAAGTATAATACCTTTCATATCATTTTTTTTAGGTTTGTAAAATTACAAAAAAACACACCCATTAGTTATTGCTTTTTTAACATTGATAGGAAGAACTCAGTAAAGTCTAAAATAAAGATTGATATTTCAGAGAGTATCGGCTTTTTTATCTTCTGAATCAATGTCATCAGGATCTTCTTCTTCGTCGAGGATATCAATGACTGGTTTAGCAAAGGCCTTTGTTGTAACAACATTTTTAAATCGCAGAATCAGGGAGGGGAGCAGCACAAGATTTGAGAACATTGCCATTGTAAGAGTAAAAGCAACGAGATATCCGAGAGATTGGGTCCCTCCGAATTTTGAAAGTACAAACACTGCAAAACCAAGAATCAGCACAATTCCTGAGTAAACCATTCCTACATTGGTGTCTTTCAGTGCATTTTCAACTGATTTCTGAACATCCCAGTTGGTCAGTATCAGATGTTGCCTGTATCTGCTGAGTAGATGAATTGCCGCATCAACAGAAATCCCCAAAGCAATACTGTATATAATAATTGTAGAGGGTTTGATGTCAATGCCAAAATACCCCATCAGAGCTGCAGTCATAATCTGTGGCAAAAGATTCGGTATCATGGAAACCAGAACCATCCTGAAAGAATTGAACAGAAGATACATGAGCAGGGAAATGACAAGGGTGGCAACCAGAAGACTCCAGAGAAGATTTCTTACAAGGTAGCCTGATCCTTTGAGAAAAACAACAGTTGTTCCTGTAATGTTGACATCATATTGATCGGGAGGGAAAATGCTGTCAATTCTCAGTTTGAGGTTTTTATTGAGTTCTGCAATCTGTTTGGTGTCAATGTTTTTAAGCCTGGCGCTGATTCGGGCAATCTGCATATTGGTGTCTGTAAATGCCTGAAGCATTTCATTGGTTGATACAGAATCCAGTTTCGGCATGTATGAAAAAATAAAGTTTCTTTCATGGTTGCTTGGCAACTCAAACATATTTGGGTTGTTGTTGTAGAAAGCCTGTTTTGCAAACTTAATAATTTCAACATAAGATAATGGTTTGCCAATTTCAGGATATTCAAGAAGTACCTCCTGCAGGCGTTCAATCTTATTAATGTTTTTAAGATCAATCAATCCATTGCGTTTTCGGGTATCAACGGAAATCTCATAAGGAAGGACACCCCCCAGATTTTCTTCAAAAAACAAGAGGTCTCGATATAGAGGATCTCGTTGAGGAATGTCATCAACCATTGTACCTTTCTGGTCAAGAACAAGAAGACCTCCTGCTCCGATAAGTGCCAGAACAATTGTGAAGATAAATACCCATTTGCGTCTTTTTTCAACGATTCGGATGATAAGCTCGTAAATGCCGTTCACCCAGTTTTTATCCAGATGTTTTGTGTGGCGTTCTTTAGGTGCACTGAAATAACTGTAAAGAACAGGAATGAGAATAATGCTGAAAATAAACATTAACACGATACTGATTGAGGCAATAATTCCAAATTCAACCAGTATGGAATTGCCTGTAACCATGAAGGCACCAAATCCTACAGCTGTAGTGGCGTTTGTAAGAAGTGTAGCATAGCCAACTTTCTGAATAACCCGTGCCAGGGCTCTCCCAACACCACCGTGTTCCTGAATCTCACGGTGATACCTTGTAAGCAGGTAAATGCAGTTTTCAACACCGATTATAATCAGAATTGGGGGAAGGATACCTGTCAGTACTGTAATTTTATAACCCATAAGAACCATCAGTCCAACAGACCAGATGACACCTATCCCCACTATTGCAACAGGGAGCAATACAGCTCTGACTGAACGGAAGAAAAACAGAAGAATAATCATTGACACAAGAATGGAAACAAGCATAAACAAGAGCAATTCCTGTTTTATCTTTTGTGAAACGATTGTTCTGATATATGGAAGCCCTGAATAATGGATGTCCACATCGTTTGCTTTGGCAAATTCTTCAATATGATCATGAATTCCGTAGATCGCAGGAATCCTTTGTTTACTGTTTAAAACATCCTCTTCAATCCAGATAAGCATTAAATGAAGGTTTTTTTCAGTAGAAAAGACAAAATCCTCATAAAACCGAAGACTTATAAGTTTCTTATAAACACTGTCATGTTCAAATTGTGAGGCAGGAACTGAATCAAGAACTTCGCGGATTTCAAATTTTCCAAGTGCTTCATTTTTATGGAGACAGAATATATTACACAGAGAAAAAACATTTTTAACACCATACATTTCCTGAACTTCCAATGTGAGTTTATCCCACTTCTTGAAAAAACCCAGTTCCTTCATTTTTTCGGTCTGCATTCCCACAAAGAAAATACTTCCGTCTTCTTTAAATGTTTCACGGAATTTCATGTAACTAACATTCACAGGATCTTTCTGTGGAAGCATCTGTGCATATTCATAGGATAATTCAGCTTTCAGGGCAAAAAATCCCATGATTACAGTAAGAGCAATAATGACAATCAGATTGGCAAGCCTGTTACGGAGTATAAACTTGTAAAGAAAATTCCACATCGCAATATACTTCTGAAGAAGAAATTTGAACTTACAAATGTATGGGTTTTTTTATTAAAAGCAGGGAAAAATCAAAATAAATTTATGAAAATTATTGAATTAATATCAGGTTTTGCAAGAAATTGTGATTCACATTTTAAAATTTTAACATTAAGGAATGACTGTTTGGTTTTTAATATATATTTGCGGTGGCATTATATTTGAAATTACCTAGTCATAATCATTAAAACATCAAACCATGAAAAAGTATATGTTTCTGTTGTTTTTGGCAACACCGCTGATATTTAGTTCGTGTATGACGGCTAAATCATATTTCAAAAAAGGGTATTATGATATGGCGATCCAGAAATCTTCACATAAACTGATGAAGAATCCTGAAAAGAAAAAGCATATTGAAATTTTACACAAATCGTTTAATATTGCAAATCAGAAAGACCTGGAAAGGATTGCTTTTCTTAGATCTTCAGGCCAACCTGAAATATGGGAAGAAGTTTTTGAATTGTACAGCCGGATGAAACGAAGACAGGACATGGTCAAATTTTTGGCACCTTCGATTTTGCAGAGAATAAATTTTCAGAATATAAACTATGACAATGAAATTCATGCTGCCAAACTCAATGCTGCGGAATATTTTTATGCCAGAGGAATGAAATTAATGGCAGAAAATAATCGTGAGCCAGCGAGATTGGCATATTATGATTTTCTTAAAGTGAAAAAGTACTTTCAGGAATTCAGGGATGTTGATAAAATGCTTCGTGAGGCAGAAGAATTGGGAACCGTCAATGTGTTGTTTCAGGTTAAAAATTCCACAAATATGGTGATGCCCCAGGGGTTTGAATTTGAACTTACACAATTGAATCTTGCAGATATGAATATTTTATTCAGAAGATTTTATAACAAAACTGCAAGAGAAGTACATTTTCATTATTATGTTACACTTTCTATTAACCAGATTAATGTGTCCCCCGAACAGGTGAAAGAAGTTCATTATTCTGAAACAAAAGAAATACAGGATGGGTTTCAATATGTGCTTGATCAGAATGGAAATGTTATGAAAGATAGCCTGGGCAATGACATTAAAGTACCCAAATATATTTCGGTTACATGTAATGTCGTTGAAGTTCAGCAGTTTAAAACGGTTGCTATGACATCAACAATTTCTGTGGTAAGAGATGATAATCAACTTTTGGTGCAGGAACCCCTTACAGGAGAATGGGTTTTTGATAATAAATATATTACTGTTGCTGGTGATCAGAGAGCAATGAGCGAGGAAACTAAACAAAAATTAGGATGGAAGCCCCTCCCTTTCCCCGCAACTGAGTTTATGATACTTCAAACAACCGATGTGCTGAAGAATATGTCAAAAGATTTTGTCTATAGAAATCGGAATCTGTTCAATTAAATAATTTGTTTAGGCTGCATTTTTATTAACAAAAAAACATAAATCACAGTGTATCAACATGTTGATGTGTTGATAAATTGAAAGTTGAACATTGGATTTTTTTTATATATTTGCTACGTAATTATAGATAGATAGTTTATGGGAAAATATGTTTTTTGTCTGTCCCTTGTAATGTTTCTTGGGATTTTTAGCTCTTTTTCATCCAACCCCGATGCTACGGATGAACTGCTTGTTCAGGGAAATTACCTGGGCAAAAACATAATTATTATTAACCCAATGAAAGGGAATGAGTTTTCTGTCCGTTCAGTTTTTATAAATAATATTCAGGCAAGGGATGAAATCAACTCATGTGCTTTCGAAATAGACATGAGCCGCTTCGGATTACAAATCGGTGACCCTGTGAATATCAGAATTATATACTCCGGAGCAACAGGAATACCCAGAGTTTATAATCCTGAAGTTTTAAAACCTGAAAACACATTCCGGTTTATCAGCTCCGGCTGTGATAAAAAAAATCAGAAACTTGTTTGGACTATTGAAGGTGCAGATCTTACAGAATCATTCGAAGTTGAGCATTACAGATGGGATAAATGGATCACAGTAAAGCTTGTAAACCCCCTAGAATGTAAAACCTTTCCCAATTTTTCATCAGATTTTATTCCCCATTCCGGCAAAAATCTGTTTCGCATCAGATATATTGATTCAGATGGAAACGTATTCTATTCAGATGAAATCAAATATACCTCCAAAACAAAGGAAGTGTTGCTGGTATCTGACAAAGTGAAAACAACAATTGATTTCAGTGAAGAAACACAATATCAGCTGTTTGATGAGAATGGGGCAATGATTCTTGATGGCTGGGGTGCAGTGATTGATGTTGAAAGTATTAAAAAAGGAAAATACTATCTGAATTACGATAATAAAACAATTGAAATCACAAAAAAATAATTTGAAGAACTGAATATGAAACCAACCTGCTGAAAATTTTTCAGCAGGTTTTTTTTAAACCCAAATCCGTCATTGGAATTATTTGATAGTTATTTCCTTGTCGGTAGAATCTAAATGTAATGCTTTCATAACTAGTAAGAAAATCTTACAGCAAAAAAACAAAATTTTTTAATAGATATATAGCGTCAAAACCATTGACAATCAAAATGATACAAATATTATTTTCTAATGACGGTCATTAGAAATAATGAGTCTAATGACGGATTAGGGTTAAATGTTATTCCATCAGATAAATTCGTTTCACTCTGCCTGAAATGCCCGAAATAACTTCATAAGGAATTGTCTTCATTGTTTCTGCAAGTTCCCTGATGGGATGGGTCTGGTCAAAAATAACCACCTCATCACCAACCATAGCATCTGTTCCGGTAATGTCTATTATGGTCATATCCATACAAATATTTCCAGCAACAGGACAAGCCTTGTTGTTGATATACGCTTTCCCAACCCCATGACTGAGCATTCTTCTGAATCCATCAGCATATCCAATGGGAATAATGGCGATTGTCATGGGACGATCTGCCAGAAAATCCCCACCATATCCGATACGGTCGCCTTTTTTTAACTTTTTTATCTGAATGATTCTAGTAATAAGTCGAGCTGCCTGTTTCAATGGCAATTGTTCATAATCTGATGGCTGGATACCATATAAACCAAGACCCAGACGCACCATGTCAAATTGAGCTTCAGGATATGCTGTGATTCCTGCAGAGTTTAAAATATGTCTTTTGGGTCTAATATTCATGTAGTTACAGAAACTTTCATACATTCTTGTAAAAAGTTGAATCTGAGACAAAGTGAAACTTTTATCAGCAGGATTATCGGCAGATGAAAGATGTGAAAACACAGAGACTACATTGATGTTGGGCATTTTTTTCAGGGTTTGGCACAAGGCAGAGATGTCTTCTGGGTTAAATCCAAGCCGATGCATACCGGAATCAAATTTGATGTGAATCTTAAAAGATTCTGATGAATACTTTTTTAGCCAAGAAAGTGATTCAAAACTGTAGATTTCGGGCTCAAGGTTTCCTGATATAATGTGTTCAATTGTTGTTTCTTCAGGAGCCATGACCATAATGGGCATTGAAATTCCTTTGTTTCGGAGTTCAATTCCTTCGTCGGCGTATGCAACTCCCAGATAATCAACATGATGATATTCCAGGAGTCTTGCTATTTCATGGCTCCCGGAACCATATGAAAAGGCTTTCACCATAGCCATTAGTCCGGTTCCTTGTTTGAGTTTTGATCTGTACAGAGCTAAATTGTGGAGAATGGAACTGAGGTTAATTTCAAGAACTGTCTGATGTGTTTTTTGTTCAAAAAGCGATGCAATTCTTTCAAAACCAAACTGACGGGACCCCTTTACCAGAATAATTGAATTACTGTATGTATGCATTGCCAGAGAATCAATAAATTCCTGTGTGTTTTGAAAAAAATATGTTTCAGGAATATTGACAAATAATTTTTTAAATTGCGTGATGGACGACCCGATTCCAATGAAGCGCTGAATTTTTTTAGTCTCAACAAGACGTGTTGTTTGTCTGTATAAATCTTCCTGTTTCATTCCAGTTTGCATAATATCAGAAAGAATCACACATGAGGTGCGGTTTTGTTGTTGCTGAATGAGAAAATCAAGGGCAATCTCCAGAGAATGAAGATCTGAATTGTAAGAGTCGTTAATAACAATTGAGTTATTAATTCCATTGTTCAGTTCAAGCCTCATTGCAACTGAGGGAAGACCTTCCATATATTTTGCGGTTTCAAATGGGTCAAATCCCATCATCATCATGCAGCTGAAGCAGTGCATAGCATTTTCAGAAGAAGCAGCATCTGTAAAAGGTATCGTAAAAGTGACAGATTCTTTATTATAAAGTAAAGAAAAACTTTTTTGATTTCCATTACAAAATTCGTTGATTATCTGAACATGATCAGAGTCATTGTATCCCCAGAAAAAACCCAGGTTGTCATTATTGATCTCTTTTAGCAGGATCGTATCAACAATTTGTTTGTGTGATGAGCTCATCACTATTCTCTGACAATGCGAGAATAACAGGAGCTTTTCTTCAATTTTTTGCTGGTCATTGAAAAAATTTTCACTGTGCGGAGGGCCAATATTAGAAAAAATTCCAAAATCAGGTTGAATAATTTTCTGCAGAGAAATCATTTCTCCTGGTTGTGATATTCCGGCTTCGAATACAGCATATTTATGATAGTCTTCAATAAGGAGTACAGATAATGGAACCCCGATCTGAGAATTGAAACTTTTTGGGCTACGAACCACAGCACCGTGTTTTGACAGAAGATAATACATCCATTCCTTGATGACAGTTTTGCCGTTTGAGCCTGTAATACCTATTACAGGCAAGGAAAAACGTTTTCTGTATGAGGAAGCAATGTTCTGCAAGGCTTTCAGAGGGGATGGGGTTACATAGAAACATGCATCTTTAAATTCGTCAGTATCAGTGAATGAATCTGACACAACAAAATGGTTCACTCCTTTTTCATAGAGAGGCTTAATAAACTGGTGCCCGTCACGAATGTTTGTTTTCAGTGCAAAAAACACAGTTTGTTCAGGATGTGATAATTTTCGGCTGTCAGTTAGAAAACAACTTACAACAGAAGCAGGAATATATTTTCCTTTCTTCTTAGCTCCTGACATGAGAAGGATGTCCTTAGCCGTAAGTTTCATGTGTTCGGTTATTGCAGATTTTTTAAGTTCACTTGCAGCGGATTGTTATGCATCTTAGCATAATTCTCCCTGTTTTTGAAAATTTCATTTGCAAGCAGCAGGGCGGCCTTAAATGGCTGACCTGATGCTTTGTCCTGTCCGGCAATGTCAAACGCAGTTCCATGTGCAGGAGAAGTTCTAACAACAGGAAGACCAGCAGTAAAGTTGACACCATCTTCAAAACATAGAGTTTTAAAAGGAATAAGTGCTTGATCGTGGTACATTGCAAAAACACCATCGTATTCACGGTGTTTCAGGTTGCCGAAAAAGCCGTCAGAGGGGAACGGTCCGAAAGCTGCAATGCCCTGTTTGTTGAGTTCGTCAATGGCAGGACAGATTTCACTGATTTCTTCATCGCCAAACATTCCGTTATCTCCTGCATGGGGATTCAATCCAAGGATGGCTATTTTGGGTCTTGAAATGTTAAAGTCCTGAATGAGTGATTGATTGAAAAGGTATATCTTTTTCGACAAGAGTTCTTTTTTAATGAGTCCTGCTACCGAAGAAACTGGCTCATGAGTTGTTGCAAGGGCAATTTTCATTGTGTTACTGACCATGATCATCAGAATATCCCGGGCGTTAAATTTGTTTTGAAGATATTCTGTATGCCCTTTGAATTCAGGATGAATTGCCTGAATGGCATTTTTATGAACAGGAGCTGTAACAAGAATGTCAGCTTTGCCTGCTTTGATGTCTTCAATGGCTTTCTCAAGAGAAAGAAACGCCATTTCTCCTGAAATAGGTGTTTCGCGGCCAAGGTCAATTTTTATTTCATCCTCATTGATATTTATAATATTTGGTCTTTTGGGATTTGCAGATTCAATATTTTTAACCAGATTGAAATTGAAGTTTTGAAGAGCCAGAGTTTTACGGTGATATGATGCCAGTTTTGAGTTCCCGTAAACAACAGGAGTGATGAAATCAAAAATCCGGGGATCAGCCAGAGCCTTAATAATGATTTCATAACTTACACTGTTTGTGTCTCCTTGCGATATTGCAACAACTGGAGTCTTCTGAGAAGAAGATTGGTCGTTTTGATAGTCTTGTTCCTGATTCATTGTGTTTGGATTTATTTTGAACAATTGCAGCCTTTGTCAAATTTAATAATTGCCTGAGGGAGAAGTTGTTTCAGTTGTTTGCATTGTTCATTTGATAGGCCTGTATTTCTCACATCCAGATATTTCAGTCTTTTGGCAAGTTTGGAAAACTGTTGAGGATCAAACCTTAGTGGATTTGAATAAAAATCAATGATTTCAAGGGCTGAAAGTCTGAAAAATGAAGAAGGCAGAGATTCAATTTTATTCTGACTCATCTTAAAGGAATTAAGCATTTTAAGGCTTCCGATACTTTCAGGAATCTGGGTGATTTTGTTTTTGGAAATATCCAGGTATGTAAGTTTCTGAAGGTCCCCGATTTTTGCAGGAAGTTCTGTAAGCTTGTTTTTGCTAAGATTGAGCTGCATCAGGTTTTTAAAAGCAAATATTTCTGTGGGAAAAACCTTTAACTTGCTTTTGCTCAGATCAAGCTTCAGAACTTTAAGAGGATCTGTTTTCATTGCTTCCTCAAGCGAAGTGAAGGTTCCGGCTTCCCGAACCTCTTTCTTTCCTTTCTTTTGTCCTGAAGATAGGAGGGGTGCAGCCAGGAAAAAAATGGAGAACATATATAAAATGGCGGATTTCTTCAATGTAAGTGTTTTCATAATCCTAAAATTTGTTTTGTTATTATTTCATCAGTTGCAATTTGTAATTTCAGCTCTTGTACATCAGCAAATTTTATGTCCTGTCTGATGCGTTGGACAGGTATAATACGTATAAGCTGATTGTACAGATTTCCTGTAAAATTAAGAATATTTATTTCAATGGTCAGATCATTATTGTTAAATGTTGGTCTGTTTCCTATATATAGCATTCCTGAATATTCCATATTCTGAACAATAGCTCTGGCAGCATAAACTCCCGAAGCAGGTAACAGTTTTTGGTCATGTAACTGAAGATTTGCAGTAGGATACCCGAGAGTTTTTCCTATACGGAGTCCCTGTATTACTTTCCCCGAAAAAAAATACGGATATCCCAAGAGTGTGTTAGCCTGTTCAATATTGCCCTCAGAAATCAGGTCTCGTATAGCTGATGAGCTGATATTTTGATTGTTAAGAAAGAAACTGGGAGCTTCAAACACTGAAAATCCAAATTCAATGCCCAGTTCTTCAAGAACCACTGCGTTTCCTTCTTTGTTTTTTCCGAAAAAATGTTCCCTTCCGACAATAATACCCGAAGGCTGCAGTGGCAAAATATAGTTTTCAATAAACTGGCGAGCTGAAAGAGATGCAAACGAAGGTGTAAACTCCATCAGATAAACATAATCAATGCCCTGATTATCAAAAAGTTCCAATTTTTCATCAAGCGTAGAAAGGAGCTCAAGTTTTTGCATAGGAAACAGGATACTTCGCGGATGGTTTGAAAATGTAGCAACAACAGACGGACATGGGAAACTGCAGTTCTTCAGAGAAGTGAGATAATGAAGGACGTGTTTGTGACCAAGATGCAGGCCATCAAACGTTCCTGTTGCCAGCATACCGCCTTTTGCTTCTTCCGGTATATTTTCCCTGTAAATGATTTTCATTATCTGATTTTTCGGGGAAGCAAAAATACAATTTTTTTACTCAGGCAGTGCAATTGTGCAATGAAGAAACAACTCGCAGAAACTTACAAAGAAGTTATTGAATAATAATTGCAGTACTGTAGCAGAAAGATTCACCTTCAGTGAGCAACATATAACTGCCGGGATTCAGATGGCTTACATCAAGTGAGATTGTTTCCGAGTTGAATTGCCCGGTTTCAAGAACCAGTTTGCCATTCATGTCAAATATCTTGATCAGATTGAATGCGTGTTCAGGAGATTCAATGCGAATATAATCGGATGCGGGGTTTGGAACAACAGAAATACTGGCATCCGGTGAAAATCCTTCAATTCCCATACTTACAGTATTGTACTTTGATACCAGCCACAGTTCGGGATCGAAGGAAATCTGTGATGGATTAAAATCGAGATTAACGATAAATTCCTGATTGTCATAGTGATGATCTAAAACAACAATGGTGTCTTCAATGGCAGCCATACTGAATCTGATCGGGATAGGCATTGTGAAATAAGATACGCTGGGGTGTGATTGAGTTTGACTAACAGTGATGTGAATTTCATTGTTTGGATATTTCATGGCATGAATGGTATAGCTGGGATATCCCTGTCCATAAAGCCATTGGTCGAAAAACCAGTCAAGATCATGGCCATAAACGGCTTCAGCATGATTTATGAAGTCTTCTGAAACGGCATAACTGTATCTTAAAGTAGGATCTGTTATATAGTTCATGACTGCTTCAAAAAAGTTATCATCGCCCATCACCCAGCGCAACATATGAAGAAGGTATGCTCCTTTGTTGTATGAAAGCCGGCCGTTGAAGATTCTGGAAACATTTGTTGTGTCGTCACACCATACTGACCCCCATGTTTCACTGGTAATGTTACTGACCACATTTTGCTTCCAAGGCATCCAGTACACTCCGTTGAACAGATTTTCATACGTGAGACCTGTGAAATATGTGGCAAATCCTTCATTAAGCCAGATGTCAGCCCATGTGCCACAGGTGATTGCATTACCAAACCACATATGGGCAAGTTCATGAGCAATAAGTTCATGACTAAATCCTCCCATAAAACTCATTGTTTGGTGTTCCATTGCGCCACCCCAGCCAAATTGTGCATGACCGTATTTTTCAAGAGAGAAGGGGTAGGGGCCTGCAAGAGAATCAAACAATTCAAGGCAGGGAATAACCCGTGGAGTGTTTAACTGAGCAGAAGTAAGATCTTCAGGGTAAACATAATTGAGAATTTCAAGTTGACCTGTCGAAAGATCTGCATAATCACTGTAATAAGAATAGTTGGTAACAGCAATGGCCACTAGGTATGTTTCAATTGGATACCGATGTCTCCAGTGATATATTGTGTTGCTGCCATCAGGAATTTCCTGAATAAGCAAACCATTTGATGCGGCTCTGTATGCAGATGGGGTTCTTACAAAAATATCAACAGAATCTATTTTGTCATTCAAAATGTTTTTGCATGGCCACCAGTCACTTGATCCATAGGGCTGGGACAATGTCCATAAAATTGGAATGCCGTTATGCTCATCTGTTATGAAACTGCCAAAGCCGCTCCCTGAATCTGGAGCACCCTGATACCAAATGGTGACAGAGTCCAGAACCCCACTTGCAAGTTGTGTCCCCAGATCTATGGAAATAGTTTTGGTAATGTGTGTATATGAAACATGAGAGTTGTGATATTTTACGCTATCAACCTGCATATTATCAGCAAGTTCAAACTGAATTGTCTGGGTATTATTGTCGGTTATTGTGAAATATGAAGTGACATTTCCTGAAATATAATGAACTGAGGGATTAATTTCCCAGAAAAAACGATAATATTTCAGATCATAATTATTTCCAATATCATAGAGAACATCTCTGGTTTCCCAAGCACGTTGCCAGATTTCAGCTTTATTTCTGGCAATATTCATTGTTTCAGAACCCGGAATAATAGTTTGTGATGATAGTGAAAAAACGGCAATAAAAAATATGAAATAAAATGATATGGTCTTTTTCATGGTAGTTTGTTTATTAGAAGTAACAAAAGTAATGATTTTTTGGTTGCAGTGAATATCAGGAAATAGATCACATGAACAAAAAATTGTAATTTTACAGCATGCCAAAACACCTGAAATTAAAACCAGACTTTTCAGATTATTCGATTTTTGGTCTTTCAACTCATGAAAAAGACTACAAATTGTGCTGGTATATAAATTCACTTTTGTATCTGAATCTTATTCGATACCCTGCACTGAGATCAGGACAAAATCCTGAAATAGGATTCAGTTTGTTTGCTCAGGAAGAAGCGTATGAGCAGGTTGACTTGTTTTTGCTTTCAAATTTCGACAAACACGTTCCCTGGTTTGAAAAAGCAGCATATTTTCATTATTTTTTTATTATCAGGGGGAATCCGCTGAAATCACAGTTGGAGGAAATTTCTGCAGCACTCAAAAATATTCCTCAAATGCTGCTTGTGACAATGCTCAGCTCAAGTGAAAAAAAACTTGCATTGCCTTTACTTACTAATTTTGAACTTCATCTTACAGAAATAAATAAATCCCGAAATCAGATAAAAAAAAGTAAAACACCAAAAAGAGCGGGGATTAAAAAATCAAGCCAATGGCATGTTGACGGTCAGAGAAATTAGACTATATTCGCAGGATGAAAAAGTCAGCACTGTTGTTTTTTATTGCAAGAAAATACTTGTTTGCCAAAAAATCCTTTGCCATTATTAATATTATTTCTACGATATCTGTTATTGGTGTGGCTGTAGGAGCCATGGCTCTCTTTGTTGTGCTGTCGGTATTTAATGGCTTTGAAGATTTGATACTCAGACTGTTTAACAATTTCCATTCTGATTTTAAAATTGAAAGTGCTGATGGAAAAACCTTTAATTTGTCTGACTTTCCTGAAGATGCGGTAAGACAATTGGAAGGCATAAACACACTTACTTATGTTATTGAAGATCTCGCTCTGGCAAGGTATGACAACAGGCAACATCTTGTCACTGTAAAAGCTGTGTCGGAGGATTTTCTGCTTTCATCCAATCTGGATTCCATGATAGTCAGGGGCGAAGCTTTGCTTGAATGGGATAGTGTTGAATATGCAATTCTGGGCTCAGGAGTAGATTACATTCTTGGTGTGAATCCAAATGATTTTACTAAATCCGTTTCCCTTTATGTCCCATCAAGAAAATCAAAAGCATCTGTGTCTATTGCTTCAGCATTTGTTTCTGAATCGGTTCGTCCTGCAGGTGTTTTTTCAGTTCAACAGGAATATGATGAAGTATATATCCTGATCCCCTATGTGACCGGGAAAAGATTGTATGACTATGATGATGAAGTGACTTCAGTAGAGATTATGCTGAATAAAGGAATCAGTATGAGAAAGTTTGCAGGCTTACTCAAAGATATGCTTGGTGATGATTATATTGTTAAAGACAGATTTCAGCAACAGGAATTTGTATACAAAATTCTCCGAAGCGAAAAACTTGCCATTATTATGATTTTGGCGTTTATTCTCATTATTGCCACATTCAATGTCATTGGAACCCTGAGTATGATTATCCTTGAGAAACGAAAGGACATTGCTGTGCTTAGTGCTCTTGGAGCTTCTCTCGGGATGATCAGACGACTGTTTATTGTTGAGGGACTGCTTGTTATTTGTATTGGGTCTTTTATTGGAGTTATCCTAGGCTATCTTCTCTGTATTCTTCAGATCAGATATGGATTGATCGGACTGGGGGGTGAAGATGCCGGTTATGTTGTGCAGGCTTATCCAGTGAAAGTGAAGATTTCAGATCTTTTAATTGTTTTCACTACCACCGGAATAATCGGATTGTTGTCCATGATCATCCCCACACGAAGAATTACAGCAGCCTTTGCAACTCTTAATGAGCATAATGCTGAGGAATCCGAAAATGAAAATCATAAATAAATCAACAGAGTTATGATACGAAAAATGCATCTGCTTTATTGGATATACTTGTTGTCAGGAATTGGTAATGCTCAAATTTTAATGCCCGTACAGGAGTTCCAGACAGATATTCTTGTACATGGAACCGGCGCTCCGACAAATGTATGGTTTGCCCCGAATTTTCAAACACCCATCGATTGGTCATCCACGGGTGGCTGCCCCGACGGAAGAATTGGATATACTTCGTCATGGAATAACTGCTGGAGAAATTTTGTAAGATTACCCGCCCTAAACTGTACCGGTAGTGACACTGTCGTTTTGGTTTTTGATGTTAGTCATTCTTATTTTCCTGCTCATACAAATGACTGGTGCCGTTTTTATATCTGGGCTGATGACGACTATAAGCACAATGTTGTATCTGTCGTTATTGATTCAGTGGACGTAACCTATGATTCAGGTATAAACGGCAAAGGATTTAAGTTTACTGAAATTCGTTCCTGTGCTCCTGTTGCTGTTATGTTTGATATTTCCGGAATTTCTGACAAATCAGATATTCTCTTTTATATTGAAGCCAGTTGCGGATATAATAACTCAAATTTGTTTTCTGTTTGGTATGACAATATGAGTGTTCTGGGTTTTTCAGGGGGCACTGTTTCTGTAAGTGAGGGTGGAGGAAATGGAAATCTTTTTGTTTATCCTTCACCTGTTGATGATTATCTGACGATACAAACTGACAATGTTCAGATTCAGGAGCATTATCTTGAGGTGATTGATCTCCATGGAAGACGTGTAATGTCAGAAATGTTTTTTGGTAATATCTGCACTATAAATGTATCCGGGTTGAGTTCAGGTTTTTATAATGTTGTTCTAAGGGACAGGACTGATCTTGTGTTGAAAGCAGGGTTCCTGAAGAAATAAAAAAAGGCTGTCTTTATGACAGCCTTTTTCCCCATAACATGAAATATGTTATTTGGCAGGAGCTTCTTCAACAACATCATCTGCAATAGGAGCAGCAGCTGTGTCAGCAGTTTCATCAACAGGAGCCACAACTTCTTCAGTTGTTGTTTCTTCAGTAGCTTCTTCTTCTTTTGGTTTTTCTTGGCATGCAACAAATGCAAACATTGCAAAAGCCAACAACATGAAACTTAATTTTTTCATAGTTTTGATTTTTTTAGGTTAATAATTTCAATATAGTTTAGCGATGCAAATATACGGTATAAAGCAAATGAAAACCAAATTTATTTTAACACTTATTAACATTTATACACGGAATGAATAAAAATAAGCTAACAATATTTTTTGTTTCACGCAACTATTCTGTATTTCATATTGTTGTATTTTTGTAGAAAACAAAAAATATTTTATGAAAAACAAAAATGTATTAATGGCCATTTTGGCCATACTTATTATAAGCATCTTTGTTCACAGATCAAATGGACAAACAGAGATTGTTGTTTTGAGTGAATCATCACAGGAAGTAACAATATCTTTTACTCCAGGAGGTTTCTCTTTTATTGAACAGCAAACTCCCTGGGGAGCTATGCAGATTCCTCAGATTGATGGTGGCAGTTACATACTTGAGAAGGGATATCCGGAACTTCAGAAACTGACAGCCTCAATTGTAATACCATCTTCCGGCTCAACAAGCATAGAATTAGTGAGTGCTGATTATTATGAGTTGCAGAATATGTTAATATGTCCTTCAAAGGGAAATTTGTACAGAAACATTGATCCATCCAACATATCTTATGAAAAGTCAACAGTTTATTATAGGGACGAATTTTGGCCCGCGAATATAGCTTATGTCCGTGATCCTTATATTTTGAGAGATTTTAGAGGGCAGACGGTTGTGGTTACTCCTTTTGCATATAATCCTATTACGAAAGTATTAAGAGTATATACTAATATAATTGTTAGAGTAGAATTTGAAAAGGGTGTAGGTATTAATGAGTTAAAGAATCCGACAGCACAGTTGCCTGTTAGTGATTTTGAAAGAATCTATGAGAGGCAGTTTTTGAATTACCCAAAAAACAAATATACTCCTGTTGAGGAAGACGGAAATATGCTGATCATTTGTTATGGTTCATATATGGCTGAGATGGAGCCTTTTGTGTTATGGAAAAACCAGAAAGGTATTCCTACAGAAATGGTTGATGTTGCTTCCATTGGAGGTGCTGCACAGATCAAAACCTATGTTCAGAATTATTACAACACCAATGGGTTAACGTATTTGTTGCTTGTCGGAGATAATGCTCAGGTTCCTGCAAGTTCAACATCTGCAGGTCCTTCGGATAATAATTATGCATATATTGTTGGCTCAGATCATTATCCAGATATATTTGTCGGAAGATTTTCTGCTGAAAACATTGAACAAGTGTCAACTCAGGTTCAGAGGTCGATTCAGTATGAGAAGTATCCTGAGATGGGCGGAGCATGGTATGGAAAGGGTATTGGGATTGCCTGTGATGAAGGTCCTGGACATAATAATTTATATGATTTTGAGCATGTCAGAGTGCTGAGAACAAAACTCCTTGCTTATACCTATGATAATGTTACTGAGCATTATGAAGGATCTCAAGGAGGTCTTGATGCTGCAGGAGATCCTACAGCGACCCAGGTTCATAATGATATTAACCCCGGTGCAGGAATTATTGTATATACGGGTCATGGATGGGATCAGGGATGGGGAACATCAGGTTATAGTAATACTCAGGTAGATCAGCTGACAAATATTCATAAACTTCCATTTATCTGGTCTGTAGCCTGTGTAAATGGGAATTTTACTACAACAACCTGCTTTGCTGAAGCTTGGTTAAGATCAACACATAATAATGAGCCCACAGGAGCAATTGCTGCTCTCATGTCCACAATAAATCAGAGTTGGAACCCTCCTATGTGTGGACAACTTGAGATGGTTAATATTCTTGTGGAATCATATACAGGAAATATCAAAAGGAGTTTTGGTGGATTAAGCATGAATGGCTGTATGCAGATGAATGATGAGTATGGCGCAGCCGGTGAAGAAATGACAGATACATGGAATTTGTTTGGCGATCCGTCTATTGTTGTAAGGACTGATGAACCTGCTGCCATGTCAGTTACGCATCCAGCACAGATAATCATTGGCAGTGATAATCTGGATGTTCAAAGCAATGTTAACGGTGCACTTGTGTGCTTAAGCATTGACGGTGTTATTTTGGGGAGAGGTTATGTTAGTGGTGGCAATGTAAACATTACCTTTTCACCGCTTACAACAACTGATCCAATAGATGTTGTTGTGACTGCATATAACCATCAGACCTACATAGGACAGATTTCTGTTATTCCACCTAACGGACCATGGGTAATAAAGGATGTCATTGTTATTAATGATGCTGCCGGAAACAATAACGGACTTGCTGATTTTTCGGAGAATGTTACGCTCAATGTAAGCTTGAAAAATATAGGTGTTGATCCTGCAACTAATGTAAATGCCACATTGTCAACCTCAAGCGGTCTTGTAACTATTACGGATCCCAATGCAAGTTTTGGCACTATTGCTGCTGGTTCATCCAATAATGTAAACAGTGCATTTTCAATGACAGTTGACTCTGATGTGAATGATCAGGAAACGGTTTTATTCAATATCAATGCTGTTAGCGGAACTGAAAACTGGAATTCATCATTTTCAGTCATCCTGAATGCACCTGATTTATCTGTAGCTTCTGTGACTGTTCTTGACCCGGGAGGAAATAATAATGGAAGAATTGATCCGGGGGAAACAGTAAACATAGTTTTTAATACAGAAAACAGTGGACATGCTACTACTACCCCTGCTCTTGCGACTCTTTCAAGCCTGTCTCCCTATGTAACAATTACAAGCTCATCTGTGAATGCTGGAAATCTTACATTTGGGAGCATAACCCCGGTCTCATTTGAGGTATCTGTAGATGCTGCTACTCCAATAGGAACTCCTCTTGAGTTTAGTTATGAATGTACAGCAGGTGCCTATTCTGCCACTAAGCAGTTTGTTATGGCAGCAGGTATTATACTGGAAGATTGGGAAACCAGCGATTTTTCTTCTTTTCCGTGGAACCTGACTAATGTGGGAAATGCCCCCTGGCAAATCATAAGTGGAAGTTCTGTTTATGAAGGAACATTCTGCGCCAGATCCGGAGTTATCGGAGATAATCAGCAGAGTATTCTGAGTATAACTCTCAATGTTGTTACAAATGACACAATCTCATTCTATAAAAAAGTATCTTGTGAAAAAGGGTCTGATTATGGATCGTGGTGGGATTACCTTGCTTTTCACATTAATATTACTGAGGAAGGGAAGTGGGATGGTGAGGTAGATTGGTCCCGAGAAGCATATTATGTAACTTCCGGCTCAAACACTTTTAAGTGGTCATATATTAAGGACAATATAGTAAGTGAGGGAGAAGACGCAGCATGGATTGATTTTGTAATATTCCCTCCTCTACAATCTACTTTATCAATTGAAGAATCTCCTTCTGTAATGCATTATCTGACTTCTT
Organism: uncultured Bacteroidales bacterium; assembly: GCA_964428185.1. Classification (GTDB taxonomy): domain Bacteria; phylum Bacteroidota; class Bacteroidia; order Bacteroidales; family DTU049; genus CAYMAZ01. Next base: position 23,377 of record CAYRXH010000006.1, on the reverse strand, counting down.
GGCCAAATCCCGCTTCAGAGCAGATGACAATTGAAATTGGATTACTTAAAGAGGAAAAACTTAGGATTGAAATTATTGATATTGATGGCAAACAAATTGATCTGATAACTGACAGAAAAGTTTTCAGTTCAGGGAAACATACTTTAACCATTAATGTGGCTGGATTACCTGCAGGGAATTATTTTATTAGGCTCAGTGCTGCAGAGATGATCATGAATCACCCGTTTGTAGTTGCTAAATAAACATCATAAGATCGATTTGCCGGCTTATTTAATGCTTTATTATTTTAACTATTTCAGTTTTCCCTGATTGGGACAATATATGAATGAAATAAATTCCTGATACAAAAGAACCGAGATCAGCAACTACATTCATTCCGTTGAGTTCCATATCTGAAATTGTTCTTCCTAAAATATCAGAAAAAGATATTTTATAGATTGGTTCTGTAAAAGAAAGATTGAGAAAATTGTCAACAGGAACAGGAAATAAATTGTCACATAATTCATAGCTGCTTATTGTGGCATCAGGACCCCAAATCTGCCTTGCAAATTCAGGTTTGTCAATGAATGGATTCCTGTTGTTTTGGATTTTATAAATTGAATCATTTCGAGCAATTTCTTTTGCACTCACCGGATCTGATTCGTGCCAATTTAAATACAGTGATGCTGACCACTGCTTCAATCCGGGCCATGTGGTTCCGTCCAATGTGGCAGTTGCACTTACATCATAAGTATACCACGAAGAGAGAAGATTTTCGTATCTGGTAACCATGTAAAACTGCATGCGTGCAAAATCGCCTTTATATTCATCTATAGGCTCAAAAGCGGTTCCACTGTAACCAGGATAGTTGGATGTGCCAAGTTTAGTACCATTGTTTGATGTCCACGTGACTGAGCCGACATTGCCTAATGGGAAGTTCCCTCTTTTATTATTAGCCCAGCCATCAACAGGCACTAGGTGATGCAAATCTGCATACATTGGATAGGGCTCTCCTCCTCCCATCCAACTGACTGGAAAAGAGTGTTCCCTATTGTAGCAGTCACATTCCGATGAATAATTCCCACACTGATCTGTGACAAATACATAATTGCAGTCAGAGTACATATCCCATACATATCCTGAGGGAGCTTTGTCAGTTTTCTGAAAATGTGTCCAGAGAGAAGTATATGTATTTGTTGAATGACCATTCTGGATGATTTGTGCAAGAGCAGTTTTTAGATCAGCTTTTATCTTCCCTTCGGCAGAATCATAATAACCCTGTGGTATCTGGGAAAATGAAAAAGTAACACATACAAGTAAAATAAAAAAAACAGAATGTTTCATTGTGATAGTTAAACTTACAAAGTTACTTTATTTTTTAATACTTTTTAAATGGTTGTATTTTAGCAAAACAAAACAAGTCTAATAGAAACAAATATGAAAAAACCAATTTTTAAACAATAATAATCTCATTGATATTAAATATGTTTGTATTTGCGAGAGGAGAAATTTAGAATAAAACAGATGATCCTTTTACACAAGTGTTTTATCAATTGATAGATAGTCGTTTGTATTATCCTGAATATGTAGCAGGGCATCAGCAGTATGGTTTTGTTCTGGTCAGTTTTCAGATAGATGAAGAGGGAGTTATTGAAATTCTTGAAATGAACTATGGCAGTGAAGAATACAAGAATGCTGAATTGCAGTTGCTTTCCAATATAAGCCTTTGTTCACATGCATCAGGGAAGGTGCACAATATGATGTTTGAGTATTTTCAGTGATAAGAAAATTATTCAACTTTTTTCATTTCTGCCTGCATAACTTCATCGGTTTCCTTATTGTAGATAAAACAAACCACATAAAGCCTGGATGTGTTCCATGAAGGATCAACAGTGTATGATTTATTGAATTCAAAACTGTCTGATGCAAGAGCTGAAGGGCTAAATATTGTATCCCCGAATGTTCCGTTCATGGATGCACGTAAAAGATATCTGTGATAATAATTCGGGATATCAGGAGTTGTGCCAATTTCTGAATTATTGTTCTTTTGCCATGACATGACACTGTCTTCAACGATATAAGCAGATATCATGAATGTTCCGTCAATTTGTGCAAGGGTTTTAACTCCTGCATTAATTTGAATAGTGTTGCCGGCAAAAGTTGGTTCCAAATAAATTGCTGCTTCGGGGATTCTGAGTAATTCTGTAGAGATGGCTCCTGCCCAAGCAGCCGGTGCGATAACAGTATTTCCTTCGTATTCACGTCTGTTAATCAGGCTGTTTGGAGTACTGATCGCTGTAACACTAAAATAGGCATCAAGTTCATTTCCAGTTGTAGTACGGTAATCTACTTCGTAATTTGGAGAAGCAGGTGCAGCAAAAGCTCCTGCATGTACAGAAATAAAAATGAGCTTATCTCCGTAAATTGATTTAAGTTGCATGAGTTGGGCTGCCTCAGTTGGACAATTTGGGCAACGATGTCCTGTAAAATATTCCACATATACCTTCTGAACGATCTTCTGGTTTATTGTGTCCTGCCCCTGATCATTTGTATATGGAGGTTCAATGACATCGCACGAACAAATAAACAATGATATTGCAACAATGACGGTCAAAAATTTTTTCATATATATCCCTCCTTAGAAATTTGTTGTAACTGAAATGAGTAAGCCATTTGATGCGGGAACATTTCTGCAAACTCCGCCAACACAAACTATTCCTTCCCTTTGTTTACCATAACTGATTGCCATTCTGCTTGCATTATGTGTATAGCTGAATGATAGCAGATAATAGTGTAGCCTTTTTTTAGTCTCACTATTTCCATAATTATATAAGTCCTGTATTCCGAAAGACCACTTAGGAGCAATGGCAAATTCAAACAGTCCCATGGCCCAGTTTCCTTCGTCTTGTTCGGTAAATAGGTGTTGCAATTCCCATCTGATACTTTTTTTATTTTTGAGTTTCAATGTCATATCAATGACGCCAGTATGTGCATGTACCATGCCTCCTTCATGTCCTTCTATCACTTCAGTATTATAGACAATATAAACATACTCAGCAATCATTCTCAGATTTTTATTGAGTTTTCTTCCAAAAGCCAGATTAAAATCCTGAAAAAACAGATCTTCTCCTGGAGTAAAAAATGGAGAAGCATACCCTAAAGTTCCGGATTCTCCAATTGAAATTGTATCATTGATAGCATTGCGATGAATATCATGGACCCTTGAAAAATTGATAGTGATGTCTGAGCCGTATTCTCCTCCAAGTTTGGTTTTCTTAGGGATTTTATAGGTGAGTTGTCCCTGAATAGCCATTTCACCGTTTGGTTGTGTTGCATAAGGATAAAATGCAGACAGTGAATATGAGTGAGGACGGGTCAGAGACGGCAGGTAGTTGATCTGAAGCATATTGCCAGTTGCAGTTCTGTCAGAGCGAAAGTTCATGTTGTCAATGCGTTTTGCAGAAATAAGTGCGCTGAATCCTTTTGTGGAATACGAGCCACTAACAAACAGTGCCTGGCCTTCTTTGTATATCTGCCGGTTAATTGCAGAAGGATCATTTATCTTATATGCATATTCTGAGAAAAGATTGATTTTTTTATATTGCATTGTGATCCTTCCTGCAAAAGCACCAACATTTTCTGGCAGGTTGTAAAGAGGATCCTTATCCTGTTGAAACTTGCTGACAAAACTCCCTCCCAATGTTAGTCGTAATGATTTACTTTGCCATTTTTCAAACATTTCATTGATGTTCATTTCTGCATCTGCACCTCTTACAATTCCTTGTCCTTTATCAAAGAAATATCTGTGTTGTCCTGCTAATCCTTTTAGATAAACTCCTGAAAACGGAGAATATACAATTTTAAAACCATCAATGGAATTGTCAATTCCCAGACTCCGGTCTTCATAACTACGAAGCAAAATGCCGCTTCCAAACTGTTCGTAAAAATTTCCTGCAGTAATTTCAAAATCCTTGTGCCTGTAACTTGCCCATCTTGATGCAATCCCTTGACCTTTATATCTTGGGTCATATCCTAAAAGAGCATTATAATAGGCTTCATACCTGATACCAACTGAAAAATTACCTTTGATATATGAAAGGTTCAGATAACCATTCATCAGAAAATCTTCAGGAACAGCTGGGGCTCCAATCAAGCTATCTTCCTGATAGAACTGAAAATCTGTCTGGAAATCACCTCTGATTTCTCCGGTTTTTTGCTCCTGTCCGAATAATGATGTTGTAAGCATCGCGATAAAACAAATACTTACAGTGAATATACGCTTCATGAACTCTTTGTTTAGATAATAGAATTGTTATTATAGAAAAAAGTCAGGATTTTCTATCCTGATTCAGTGCAGAGAATTTGTATTATTCATTGCTATTCACAAGTTCTCTGATTATTTCCAGCATTTCAAGTTCACCCCCTTCTGCAAAAGAAGTGTGTTGCCAGACAACTTCACCGTTCCCGTTACAGATAAACGTATGAGGAACAAGATTAACATTCATGGCTCTCTTAAAATCTCCGTTTACATCCAGGTAGAAATCGAATTCCCATCCTTTCCCGTTTACAAACGGCAACACATTATTGCTTGTCCTTGAGTCATCGATGCTGATAGCAAGAAGTTTCACTCCTGTTTCTTCCTGCCATTGCTCATAAACTTCAGAAAGACTATTAAACTCACGGATACATGGTTTGCAATAGGTTGCCCAGAAACTGATAATGAAAGGTTTTCCGTCATTGCTGAAATCAGCAGTGTTTACCTGCTCTCCGTCCAGATTGCGGATGGTAACTGAAGGAATAGTGACTTTTGAGTTCTGTGCAAATGAGGAAAAAAGAATCAGTCCGGAAATCAATGCAATAATTATTCGTTTCATGTTGAATCAGTTTAATAAAATGAAAAGTATCCTTTCTCCTGACGAAATTCATGCCAAAAAGAAAGGATACTTCATTAATACATTAATTTTTGATAAATTGTTCAGTTTTGACACCTGAATTTGTTGTAATAATTAAATGATAAATTCCAGAATTCAATGAAGCAACATCAATTTTCTGAATGTGTTGCCCCTGGAGAATCATACCACATGAATAAGAGTCAATCATTCTTCCGGTGACATCATAAATATTTATTATTACATCAGATGAATTGCTGAGATTCATTTCAACATTGAGTTCATCATTAACAGGATTAGGATAAACACTGAATATATCAGTGATATCATTTTCATTGATTGATACAGTATTCTGGACAATGTTAATGTTGTCAATATACAGGTTGTTTCCATATCCGCTTGTTGCTTTAAAACGGATGAGAATTTCATCCTGTGAGCTGTAACCTGCAAGATCAACAGTGTCGTTTCTCCACTGGGCAGTTGTTGGAGTAAATTGAGAAGTAGTGTTGGGGGCTGTAGATAATCCAGTGCCACCTGTTTTATTGTAGATAGAAGTCCAGGAAGTGCCACAGTTGGTTGAGATTTCAACTTGCAATCTGTCACTGCTTCCATAGGTTGCATCATATTTTGCATGGGCAACATCAAAAGTGAGAATGAGATTACTTACTCCGGTAAGATTGAGACCTTCCATGTAGAGGTAGTCAATCTGTCCTGTGGGGCTGCTGTATAATTCAAGTCTGGCAGAGCCGCTTCCGGCAGTGGATCTTGCCCACTTCAGGGCATCAGCGCTGACAACTGCCCAGTTTGTTGGAGGGAATGTGGTTGAGGCAAAGTTCTGTGTAATTGGAACGGCAGAGTAGCTTGATATGGTCATAATTTCACCTTCCACTCGGGTGTTGATATCAGAATCATTGGCACCACCGTTGGGATTTTGAATCTCAGCATACACCTCAACAGACGTCCCGGGAAGTGTAATAGCAGGGAGATTGACAACTTCGGTTTCACCAAAATCAAGGCTTCCTGTCCAGTTATATGTGTTTGGAGTTCCACCAACTATTCCGTATTCAATATCAAGAGAAGTAATGGGAGTTTTTCCAAGATTAATCAGAGTAAGCTGAAATGCAAAATCAGTATAGCAACCGGGCTCCTGTGGAATGTTGTTGGCGTTAAATGCAACATACTGATTTAGAATGGTTTTGGCAGCCTGTTGCACTGATTTGTCAGAATTTGACTGAACGAATGCTACAAATGCGATCTGATCAAAATCATAAATGTATGCCGGAATTGGTTCAGCAAAGTAAATTGTTGTGTCCTGACCCAGTGTCCAGTTTGAAGGCAGGGAAGTGCCACTCGCGCTAGGATACATTTTCCGCATTACATTATAAAAATCCCTTTCACCATTTGATCCTGGAGGTGAAGTAAAGTGAATATGATTTTCTACCATGGCAGTTTGTAAAACAAGGTTGGTGCCAGTGTAATTCTGTGCGGCTTCAATGTAAACTTCAAAAAAGACACTGTCTTCGGCTGCATTGAATGTGTGATTCACTTCCAAGATAAACGGCGATGGTATTAAATACCTGTTGTTTATGACAGTTTGTGTGATAGAAGTGCTTGCAGGTCCATCAACTCTTGTTGCAGGAACACCTGTAATGTTGTAATAGGTAACACGTGGTCCAACCCATGTCTGGGTTTGAGCATTCATTGGATCAGTACCTGGCCAGTTGACCTGATACTTGATAGGAACAACCTTTGTTGGGTTGGCAGCAATCAAGGCATTGGTTGTGGGATTCTGTGCTGCACAGGGGGCGCAGCTGGCATTTGAAAAGCCTTCATAAAGAACCATTCGCTGTGTTTGTGCCTGGGTAAATAAAACGACTGCTAAAAGCAGAAGTGAAATTAAAGAAACTTTTTTCATAAGCAAATCTTTTTGGGGTTATAATGTTAAGCAAAACTAAACATATTATTTGTAAAACTAAAAATTATATGAAAGAATAATTTTAAAAAAATCATAATATCATCAAAAAGTATATAAAGATAATTAGATGTTTCCGGATGTGTTTCATTATATACACATGACGATGACAACAGTAAAAGGTATTGAAAAAAAGTTTGTGGTTTGCTTTTAACTATTCTCTGGTAATCTATTTTTCAGTAGGCAGCAAATCATAGAGTCTCCACTGACATTAGTCACTGTTCTGAGCATATCAAGCGGTCGGTCAATTCCAAGAATGAGTGCTAGCCCTTCAGCAGGTACACCCACTGAAGAAAGAATAAACAGAAGCATTACAATACTGCCGCCAGGTATGCCAGGTGATCCTATTGATGACAACACGACAAGCAGAATAACGAACATTTGCTGGGAGAAATTGAGATCGATGCCAAAAACTTGAGAGATAAAAACCACAGCAACTGCCTGATAAAGACTGGTTCCGTCCATGTTGATTGTCATGCCAAGGGGAAGAACAAATCCGGAAACTTTTTGTGGAACACCGAGTTCCTTTTCAACCTGACGTTTAGTCACTGGGAGCGTCACTGCACTGGAACTTGTGGTAAAAGCAACCAGTTGTGCAGGGAAAATTCCCTTAATAAATCGTATCCCTCCGGTTTTGGTAAAAACACCAATGATAATAGGATAAATAATGTATGTGATAAGTATTAGCCCGGCTACAACAGTGAGGGCATAGAGTCCAAGTGCTCCCAGAATTCCTGCATTTCCTCCAAAATCGGCAATCATCCCTGTCATAAGAGCAAATACACCAACCGGAGCCATTTTCATGATGAATTCTACCATTGAGAGGAATATGTCATTCAGCTGAATAAAAAATGTTTGAACCATGCTTGTTTTTTCATCAGGAAGAAACAGAATAACTATCCCGATAAGTACTGCCACAAAAATAATCTGTAGCATCTTTGAGTTGTCGGAGCTTGCCTTGAAAATATTATCAGGAACCATTTCAATCAGAAAACTCAGAGGTCCCTGGTTTTTTACTATATCGGCAGATTGTTGTTGCTGAGTGACTGTGGTTTCAAACTGATTTTGAAGATCTGCCTGCTCCGAATGATCAAAAACATTGCCCGGTTTTATTGTGTTTACAAGAAGAAGCCCCAAACTTATTGCAAGGATTGTTGTTAATATGTACAATAAAAAGGTTCTCCCTGCAAGTTTTGAAAAGTCCTTAATGTTTCCAATGCTGAATATTCCGCAAATGATTGACAGAAATACTACAGGAACAGCAATGAGTTTCAGCAATCTCAGAAAAATTTCTCCCCATGGAACAATCCAGAACTGAACAGTTTGTTCATTTCCGGTTATGATAAAGAGAAATCCGCAAACAATTCCGGCTGCAAGCCCTATTAAAATAGTTACGGATAAAGGGAGTTTTTTTAGATATTTAAACATTTTTATATGTATCATCTGTCACAAAAATAGTGATATTTAAGAAATTTAGTAAAAAAATTTGGTTTTCTTATTTTCCTGAATGTATCTTTGTAAAGTATTTAACAGAATATTTGCTTATGAAACCATTAATACTCTCCCTTTCTTTATTGTCTTTGATTGGCGGCCTGTTTGCACAACAGGTGCTGACACTCTCAAATCAGTATGGTGCCCTGAACAATGGAGATACCATAATTACATATGTTGAAAACTCTATGGCAACTGAAGTCCATGTGTATGTTACCAATAATTCAGCATCTGCTCTGGATGTGAAAGTGAAAAAAGATGAAATTGTTCTTCTTTCTGGTGCCTTCAATACCTTTTGCTGGGGACAGTGTTTTTCTCCTTCTGTCATTGAGTCTCCAAATCCGGTTACCATTAATGCAGGGCAAACCGACAATTCAAATTTTTATGCAGATTACAATGCAAACGGAAGTGATGGAGAAACTCTGAATAGGTATACTTTTTTTGATGCAAACTCTCCCAATGATTCTGCATGGGTTTTTATTAAGTTTGTAAGTACACCTGCTTCAGTTCAGGATGGTTCTGCTTTGAAATATGAAATTTTTGGACCTTATCCAAATCCTGCTTCAAGTCGCTGCCAGTTTTCTTATACTGTGCCTGCAATTGCATCTGATGCCAGAATTGTTATTATGGATCTTGCCGGTAATATTGTGAATACAACCTACCTTGCTCCTAGAGAGGGAAAGGTTTCAATTGATGTAACTTCTTTTGCATCAGGAATATATTTCTATTCATTGTGGGTTTTCGATAAACCGGTTATTACTAGGAAACTGATTGTTCAAAAATAATTTTCATGAAAAATCTCTGGGTCCGGGATTTTTTTATTCCATAATTTGAATATTCAATGTGTCCTTTTGTAATAGTCCGTTGTCTCTGATCCAAGAACATTGTACAATGTATTCGGGTTCTCCCCGAAACCAGACAAGCTGAATCCGAAGACCATTTTTGTCTGAACTGATAATTTTTCCCCCTTTAATATCCCAGTTTGCCTGGGTTGCTTTTTTGTCTGTAAGCTCGTAAACCGGTGTGTTGTCAGATGAGGCAATATTTGCAGGCCCATTAATTCTTCCTTTTTCGGATGATAAAAGATGAAAAAGGAAGGCATCTGATTCTTTCAGAATGACTTTCATAAGGTCATTCAGCTTATCATTTTCGTCCACCTGGGGATCATGACCTGCCCCTTCAAATAAAATAAATTTACTCTGAAGACCAATCCTTTTAATGTGTTGATCGATTGAAACAGAACCATAGGTCTTATGACTGAAAAATGAGGAAAATTCAGTCCCGATATTTGCAAATGGATATTCATGTTCAGGGGGAACGATGTAATCTGCATCACCATGAAAACTAAGAACAGGAATATTTTCTGATGGTTTGATCATTGATGTATCAGTTAAAGCACCCCACATATTTATTACTCCCTTTACAGCAAAAGATTCTCTGAAAGTATTTCCGCTGCAATCAAGACATCCCAGATCATCCATCAACAGGATGGCATTTCCTGAAATGGATTCATAAACATCATCCTTATCCATGAAAGCGGTTTTCAATGCGATAAATCCTCCGGCACTGTTTCCTGCCACAAAAATATTTTTAGGATCAATACGGAAATTGTCAGCATAATGAATGAGATATCTGATTGCAGCTCTTGAGTCCTGAACTGCTCTGTATATGCATCGTTCAAGATATACGTATCCGCCGGGCACAAACATATATCCAAGCCGGTAATTGATAACTGCAACCACATATCCTCTTGATGAGAAATATTCTGCCATTCTGGTCATTGTTTCCGAAGACTTATCTCCGATAATAAATGCACCTCCGTGGATGAGCATTAATAGCGGCCTTTTTTTAACAGTATCCCCCAGTGGCTCATATAAGTCCATTTTCAGGGAGAGCTCTTCCATGAGGACATTTGAAATAAGAGACCTGCCAACATCCAGAATGATAGACGGATATTGGTCTTCTTTAACACTGGTCACAGGTTTACTTGTATAATATCCATCTGCTTTTCCGTATTCAATTTCTTTTTTTCTGTAATTTGAAAATGCAGGCTGATTGTATCTTCCTTTCAGCAGGGGCTGGCGATTGCTTTTTTCACGTTTCAAAGCAAATCCAAACTTTTTTGATGAGGATGAAAGAGGCAAAAAAAACAGACTATCATTACTAGATGTTAATGTTCCTTTTGTTTTCAGGGTTTTATCGGGAAAGTAAAAATTTAATACTAGCTTGTTTTTTTTTGACTTACCATCAAATCTATGTTTCTCAGAAACAGCCTTGCCGGAATAAATAAAGAAATGCCCGCTGACAATTGAGTCAGCACGATCAAAACTTAAATAAAATCTTTGTCCATCAACTAAGGAACCGAAATAGTAAGTGTCAAGAAACAGGAAAGAGTAGTCATATTCAATTTTTTTGCAGGTACATGCCAGAAAAAAGCCAACACATATTATGCTAAGAAATTGAATGGAATTGATGAGGTTTTTCATGCCGTGTAATTTACAGGAATAAAAATAAATAAAAAAATTGCGCATTTGAAAATCTCTGATTATTTTTGCCCTATATTTCAATATTAAACTGAAAAAATCATGAGTTTATTGCAGACAACTTACATGGGACTTAAACTAAAATCTCCCATTATTGCTGGGAGTTCAGGAATGACAAAATCGGTTCAGAATATCATCGAAATTGAGAAAAATGGGGCTGGGGCTGTTGTATTAAAATCTCTCTTCGAAGAACAGATCAGAAATGACATGAACCGGAATTTGGTTGATACTCATGATATTTATCCATATCCCGAAGCATTTGATTACATTACAAATTTTACAAAAGCAAGTGCTGTTGATGAATATCTGGGGCTTATCAGTGATGCAAAAAAAAATGTTTCAATTCCTATTATTGCAAGCATTAACTGTGTGTCGCTATCTGATTGGGTAGAATATGCAAAAAAAATTGAAAGTGCAGGTGCAGATGCAATTGAACTGAACGTTTTTATTCTCCCTTCTGATTTTACCAGAACTGCTACGGATATTGAAAACACCTATATTGAGATTATTGAAAATGTACTTAAGCAGGTTAAGATTCCTATTTCTGTCAAGATTGGAGAATATTTCACAAGTTTGGCAAAAACAGTTGTCACCTTATCATGGACAGGAGTGAAGGGAATTGTTTTGTTTAACAGAACATATTCTCCAGATATAGATATTAATACTTTGCAGGTGACTTCAACCAATATCTTCAGTTCTCCTGAGGAAGTGACACGCCCTATGCGCTGGATCGCCCTTCTTTCCGATAAAGCACATTGTGATCTGGCAGGTTCAACCGGTGTACACGATGGAGAAGCTGCAATTAAACTGCTTCTTGCCGGAGCATCAGCAGTTCAGGTTTGCAGTGTCCTCTATAGGAAGAAATTCGGAGTTATTGCTGAAATGAATACGTTCATTGAAAACTGGATGAAGAAAAACAACATGAAGTCTGTTGATGATTTCAAGGGGAAAATGAGCATTAAAAATGTAACAAATCCTGCTGCTTTCGAACGTGTCCAGTTTATGAAGTATTTTGCCGGTATTGAATAGCGGTCAGAAAACACAAAATGGGTTTACACCTATTCAAAGACAAGTGTTTTTACCTTTTCCTGATCAAAAACCAGCCAGAAAAGAAATCTGTAGCCCCTGAATTCACCGAATTCGTCATAAGAAAGAACATAAGGACTTACTGAGATAAGCCGCTTGGTGAATTTCAGTGTTGAAGTATTCAGGGACCACTCTTCAAGGAACTTAATTCTAACAACATCTGTTCTGTTCAGTACAGAGCTTTGTGTTGTATCGTTTACAGTTCCCCGATCCCCCTTCATGTATTCAAGATACTTTTCAGGCATTGGAGTCATAAAAAAATCATACACAGGACTTCTCTTTTCAAAACCAGCATCAACAATGATATTTACAATTTCTGATCGGAGAGACTGTTCAATATTTGAAAAATAAAAAGCCGGTTTTTCACCGTAACTGTCTTTTATTATCGGCTGTGAATTGTCAATAAATACATCATAGGCTATATGTGAAGTAATGATCATTTCTTCGTTATTATCAGCTTTTTCTGAAGGATAAATCCAGAAAAGGCTATACACTTCATACGAATCACTCTGATCAATCAGAGGGTGTTTGTGAAAATACAGAGGACAAATGGCAATCACGTCCTTTTCTATCATGCCTGTCTGCTCATTGATAAGCCATTTTTCTCGGAATCTTAAACCATTGAGAAGTTCACTGTTAATCTGAACAAGGCTGTCCACAGTGTCTGTAGCAATATGAATCAACATCATGGAATCAATTGCATTTATATTCAAAGGATTTCCATCAGAACTCTCAATTGTGAATTTTCCTGTTTTAACCTCAGCCAAAAGAAGATTAAAAAAATCAAGCCGCTGAAATCCTTCCACATGATCGAACCATGAGTAGTTATTGCCGAAATTGTTGATCAGTACATCATATTCAATTTTTGGCAGTTCTTTAATTTTTGGTTTTTCCTTGCATGATGATAAATGCAGAATTACTATAACAATTATTATAAATAATGTAGGGAATCGGAGTTTCATAATGACATTGTATTTGGATAAACAAAACTAAATAAAATATATCAGAGCCAGAAAGTTTTTCTCATGTGCAAATAGTTTGTATATCTGTCAGATGCAGTTGAAACACATTTCGGGCTGCTTTCCTGAAAGAATCACTTGAAGCAGTTCCAGATGCTTTTTGTTTTTCCAGATTTCATGAAATTTCTGATTCTGCAGATTTCCTAAAATCCACTGGCCGTTTTTGTCAAAACAACATGGTACGACATTAAAATTGTTCTGAATAACAAAACTGCTTCTCAGTCTAAAGCATGATCTGGGAGCGTGTTTTGTGCGATGAAGCATACCCTTGTCGCTGACATTATATCTGAGATATTTTTTGTTCAGCGGAAGATAATCAGGAACAGAAGAAAGATTGGGGACATATGCTGTTTTGATAGAATATTTATCAGCGCCGATTGTTTTGGCAATGTGTCTGATTGATGGAAGTTTGGCTTCGTTATATTTTGTAACCACTGTTTGTATCTCAACTATAGGAAACAACTTTCCGGATTGTTTTTTCATCCGGATCAGGTTTTGAGTATTTTCCACAAGCTGGCTGAAAGCACCACCAATTCTATACTGTTCATAAGAATGTTGATCAAATCCGTCAAGAGAGATAATTATGTGAGTAAGGCCAGCACGAATGAGTGATTCACAGATTGAATGATTCAGAAGTAATCCGTTTGTTGAGAGTGATACAAACAAATTCTTTTGTCGGCACAGATAAATAAATCGTTCAATATCTTTATGAAGCAGAGGTTCGCCCTGGGCATAAAGATTGATATGAAATACTGAAGCGGGGAGTTTGCGGAGAATTATTTCAAAGAGTTGAACATTCATTGTGCCTGGACTCCTGTTAATCATTCCTGCTCCAACTTCACAGCCTGGACATTTCAGATTGCATCCGGATACATTTTCAAAAGTAACAGCAAACGGGTTTGCCCATAAAGCGGTTCTTCCGGTTACAAGACTAAAAACATATCCGAGCTGCAGTTTTACGTAATTCAGGAATCTTTCGGGAGTAAGGCACCAAAAATAGGCAAAGAAAAATTTCCAACGATGGGACATATCATTCAACATCACTGGTTAGGCGACCAATAACTCCCCATCCGCTCAAAAACTGATGAGCAATAATTCTCAGCAGTGAGTAAACGGGAATTGCCACAATCATTCCGAGTATTCCGGCAATCTGAGCAGCAATCATCACAACAAAGAATATTTCCAAAGGATGCGCCTTTACAATTTTACCAAAAATCAGTGGCTGAAGAATAAATCCGTCTGAAAAATTGACAATCATATAAAGAACGATCATTTGGATAATCAGAATGATGTTTACAGAACTTGGATCATGATAGAGTTCGTTTGTTAGCCCGATGAATGTTCCAATAACAGCACTGAGGATGGGCCCGATATAGGGAATGACATTCAGAACTCCAGCTACTATACCCATCATAAGCGCATTTTTAACCCCCAGTAGATACATGCCGGTGCTTATGATGACAGCAACAATGAGTGCATCCAGAATGAGTCCCCAGAAGTATTTTACAACAAGTCTTTTTGCTGAAGATAAAACCATACCCATTCGCTGCTGCAAATCAGTTGGGGTGAGTTTGATGATAAGAGTATAGAGAAGTCGATCGTCTTTTAGGAAGAAAAAGGTTGAAAGACAAATTGCTACTATGGCAATTGCAAGTTGTCCGGTAATATTAAGCAAAGACATGAGAATATTCTCAAAATCAGCAATGTTGATCATATTCAGAAACTGGTTGCTGATGATCACTTCTAAAGGCTCTTGTCCGTTAATTATCTGCTTCTCTATCAGGAAGTCTTCAAAATTATTAATTGGCTCTCTGAAGTTTTCAAGCACTGAAAAAATGTCAATTTCAGAAAAAATCCTTGCCTGATACAATCCGATGGGAATAAAAACAGCAATTAGCCCAAAGATCATTGATAAAACCAACAATAATGCAATCAGAGCACTCAGAAATCTCGGAAATCTCAGTTTCCGGATCCGGATTTTATCAAAAAATCTGACAATGGGGGTTCCAAGCAAAGAAAGAAATCCTGCAACAATGATGTATATGATGATATCATAAAAGTTCCAAATAAAAAGAGCAGCAACTAAAAAGATGACACTGCCTACAATCCAGTTTTTTGTTTTGGAATTCATTGGAAATAATTTTTACAAACTTAATTTTTTTTTGGCAAACAGGAAACGAAATGATCTTAAACACGTATGAAGAATTTAGCTCTGACAATAAATAAAAAAAAAGACTTTATGATCAAATAAAAAACATTATATCGTCAAAAAAATGGAAAAATACGGGTTTTATTTTGTGAAACGTAATGATTTACAGTAACTTGAATGAAATATACAGAATCAGTATGTGTATAGTTTTGAATTTAACCCTAGTTTTCTTGTTGTTTATTTGAAAACGTTCACAATCAGGCTAAAAACCAAAAAAAAAGTTGAAAAACAATATAAAATACTGTTAATTTGCAAATTGGAGTAATCATCTAATTTAAGTTGAGGGAAAATAAATGAAAAAGGGATTTTTTAAAGGAGTATTATTCGTATTCATGATTTTCTTTACCTGTAGTCTGAAGGCTGACGAGGGAATGTGGTTGTTGAATCTGATCCATAAGTTGAATCAGGATGATATGGAGAAGCTAGGATTGAAGCTTACAGCAGAGGAAATTTATAGTGTAAACAACTCTTCACTCAAGGATGCGATTGTATCATTTGGGGGGGGTTGTTCAGCCGGAGTCATTTCGCAGCAGGGTCTTTTGCTCACAAATCACCACTGCGGCTTCTCAGCAATCGTTCAGAACAGCACCATTGAGAATGATTATATCACCAATGGATTTTGGGCTATGTCGATGAATGAAGAGCTTCCTGCAAAAGGCCTTTTCGTAAAGTTTCTTGTTCGAATTGAGGATGTTACCGAACAGGTACTCAGTAATGTCCACTTTGAAATGTCAGAAATTGAACGTAGTGAAGCTGTTCAAAATAGCATAGAAAATATAACAGCAGCTGCTGTTAAGGGTACTGAGTATCAGGCTGAGGTGAAAGAATTATTTTACGGGAATGAGTATTATCTTTTTGTTTATGAAGTGTATAGCGATATCCGTCTTGTAGGCGCGCCTCCATCTGCCATTGGAAACTTTGGAGGTGACACAGACAACTGGATGTGGCCACGTCATACAGGTGATTTTGCATTATTTAGAATCTATGCTTCACCGGACAATAAACCGTCAGAATACAACAAGGCAAATGTCCCTTTTATACCGAAAAAATGGCTTTCCATCTCGCTTGACAGTTATCAAGAAAATGATTTTGCGATGATAATTGGTTATCCGGGTAGGACAACCCGAAACCTTACATCCTATGGCGTCAGGTCATCTTATGAAATCGTCAATCCTGCAATTATTAAAATCAGGGAAAAAAAGCTGAAAATTATGTCAAATGACATGAAAGGAAATGATCGTGTCAGATTGAAATATGCCGATAAATATGCTTCTACTGCCAATTATTATAAGTATTTTATCGGACAGAACAAAGGAATCCAGAGACTTGATGTTATTGACAGGAAGAAGACAGAAGAGGATGATTTTGAAACATGGGTGAATAATCCGGATCAATTAAAAACTGACTATTACGAAAATGCTATTCCCCTTGTGATGATGTCTTACAGTAAACTTCCCGATAAACTTTATGTTAATACCTATTTAAGGGAGTCCTTGCTCAGGGGTACTGATGTGATTCCCTTTGCCATTAAATTCAGAGATATCTATAATGAACTTCAAAAACTTGAACCAAATATCTCTAAAATCGAAGAATTGAAAGGAAAACTTTTACCACAGGCTGAAGTTTTCTTTTCCGGTTTTGTGAAGCCCACTGAAAGGAGATTATTTGAATCAATGATTGAGATGTATTATAATGATGTTAGACCCGAATATCACCCAGCTCCCTTTTCTGACATTGACAAGAAGTATAACCAGAATTTCAGAGTGTATGCTGATATGGTATTCACCACATCAATTTTTACAGATTCTGCAAAGTGTGTTAATTTTCTAAAAAAACCGACACTTAAAGTCATTGAAAATGATCCCATGTTGTTGATTGCCCTTTCTGTAGATGATATGATGAAAAAAATTCAGGATGATATCAGGTCACTGAATTACCAGATGAATAAAGGGATGCGCCTTTATCTCAAAGGAATGATGGAGATGCATCCTGAAAGGAAATTTTATCCTGATGCAAATTCTACCATGAGACTGACCTATGGTCAAATTATGGGATATCAGGCAGCTGATGCAGTTCAATATGATTTTATAACTTATTTTGATGGTGTTATTGCCAAAGAAAATCCTGAGAGTGATGAATTTATCGTCCCTGATAAGCTGAAGGAATTATATGCAGCAGGAGATTTTGGTCAATATGCTGACAAAAATGGGAAATTACCTGTTTGCTTTCTCGCAAATCTTGATGTTACCGGCGGAAACAGCGGAAGCCCTGTGCTGAACGGAAAGGGCGAGCTGATTGGAATTACCTTTGATGCAAACTGGGAGGCAATGAGTATGGATATTACATATGAATCTGAACTCCAACGTGCCATCAATGTTGATATTCGTTATGTGCTCTTTATAATTGATAAATTTGCCGGAGCCGGACATCTCATTGACGAAATGACAATTGTTAAAGAAAAGAACTGATAGTTCCCCCTTTTTTTTATACAAATGTATCTGCCGCAAAATATTAGTATTTTTGCTTCGTTAGTTTCTTTTATACAATGATTGCAAAATTTTTTATTCTTCTTATTCGTATTTACCAGAATACTTTATCACTGATTTTGCCATCATCGTGCAGATTTTTTCCCACTTGCTCGCAATATGGAGTTGAAGCATTAAAAAAACATGGAGCTCTCAAGGGCTTGTGGTTAACAATTAAACGTGTTATTCGCTGTAATCCATGGGGTGGAAGCGGATATGACCCCGTACCTTAATTCAATTTTTTATTATGAAAATCACACTGAACCATTTTTTTCGCTCAATTATTGTCATTCTCGTAGTGGTTGTATCTTTTTCAGCTGCCACAAATAGGAATAATGATTTTGAAATCAGCAAGAATCTTGAAATTTTTGTGAATCTCTTTAAGGAATTGAATTATAATTATGTTGATGAAATCAATCCCGGACAACTTATTAAAACTGCCATTGACAAGATGCTTGAGTCCCTTGACCCATATACTAATTTTATCCCTGAATCAGACATTGAGGATCTTCGGTTGATGACTACAGGACAGTATGGTGGAATCGGAGCACTTATTCAGCAGCGGGATGGACATGTGGTGATTAGTGAACCATATCAGAATTTCCCAGCTTATAAAGCAGGAATTAAGGCAGGAGATATAATAATTGAAGTGAACGGAGAATCTGCTTTAGGAAAATCTGTGAGTGATGTGAGTTCAATACTAAAGGGATTTCCAGGATCCAAAGTGACAGTTGTGGTGGAGAGGCCTATTGAAAATAAAAAATACACCTTTGAAATTATTCGTGAAGATATAAAAATTGACAATGTGCCTTTCTATAAATTGCTCAATGATGGGATTGCATATGTAAAACTGACAAATTTCGCATTTGGAGCTTCCCGGGAAGTGAAAGAAGCACTGGTTGAGATGAAATCCACCGGACAAGTCAATTCTCTCATCCTTGATTTACGTGGAAATGGTGGTGGTTTGCTTGGAGAAGCAGTAAATATTGTTGGTTTGTTTGTCCCAAAAAACACCACTGTTGTTACGACAAAAGGAAAACTAAAAGACAGCAATAAGGAATATAAAACTCAGTCACAACCTTATGATGAAAATATTACAATTGTGATACTTATTGATGAAATGAGTGCTTCAGCTAGCGAAATTGTTGCCGGTGCCATTCAAGACCTTGACAGAGGTGTTATAATCGGGCAGCAATCTTATGGAAAGGGACTGGTGCAGAATGTTGTACAGCTTAGCTATAATACAAGACTGAAAGTGACAATCGCAAAATATTACATTCCCAGTGGACGCTGTATTCAATCTGTGGATTATTCACACAAGGACTCAACCGGCAAAGCGAAGGTGAGCGGTGAAAATGACAAGCAATTGTTTTATACAAATAACAAACGTCCGGTGTATGATGCAGGTGGTATTATCCCGGATATTACTGTTGAAACTGAAAATGTTGCCCAAATTACAATAAGTCTAGTTACAAAACATCTAATGTTTGACTTTGCTACTCAGTATGCTCAAAAACATCCTTCAATTTCACCTGCCTCCGAATTTATTGTCACTGACCAATTGTACAATGAATTCATTGAATTTCTGAAAGATAAAGAATATGATTATGAAACCGAAAGTGAAAAAAAATTGAGAGAACTCAAGGAAATTACTATGAAGGAAAAATATTTTGACAAAATTCAGACTGAATTTGAAAGCCTGATGAATATTCTTACTCATAACAAGCAGGAAGATCTCATTACTTTTAAAGATGAAATTATTGAATTTCTTGGCAGCGAAATTATTTCCCGTTATTATTTTCAAAGGGGCAGAATAGAATATTCCCTCAAATTTGATAATGAACTCAATGAAGCCTTGTCTCTGTTAAGGGATTCATCCAGATATAAATCAATATTAACAGGTAAATAGCTGCTAGTTTATGCTGCCCTGGCCCAAAGAGTTCTTTTTTGAACGGACCACCCGGAACACATTTCTGTTGACTGTCTTTCTTGCCGGTTTGTTTTTTTCAAAAGCAATACTCAGCATATCTGTTGGCCTGTTGGCAATACATTGGCTTGCTGATAAAAATCTTCATCTCAAACTCAAAGGTTTGTGGAAGGATAAAGCAATCCTAATTTTTCTGATTATATACTTCCTGCATCTTGTTGGTCTTTTATATACTTCTGATTTTGCTTATGCTTTTAAGGATATCAAAACTAAAATTCCTTTTCTTGTCATTCCACTTATTGTTGCAACTGAACCACGAATAAGCAGGATTAAGGTCAAGGCAATTCTTCATTCTATGTATCTCTTTGCTTGTGTTTCTGCCCTCATTTCAATGTGGATTTATTTTACGGCAGACAATTCAACACTCAGAAACATTACTCCATTTATGAGTCATATCAGGTTTTCATTGATTTTAAGTCTGGTCTCAGTTTTTATGATCTATGACTTTTTTTCTTCCGAAAACCGCATGTCTTTTGTCCCTCTGCTAAAGTTTGTTACTGGTTTACTACTGATTGTATTTACAGTTGTTGTTATCGCTTCTTTTAACGGAATCATTCTCCTTGCAGCAGGCTTGTTCTTTGGGTTGATTTATGCAGTATTCAGCGTGAAACATATTCGCAACAAATTGATTATTGGTGTATTGGTTGCAATGGCACTCCTTGTCCCGTTTTATCTTGCCCTAAGCTTTCATAATCAATTGTTCCCTGAAGAAGTTCATATTCATTGTAATTATGCAGAAACAACAATGAGCGGGAATAAGTACTCTCATGATCCTGATTATGAGCTATATGAGAATGGAATTCCGGTGATGATGTACTATTGTGAAGAGGAGATGAGGAAGCAGTGGAATCTGATCAGTTCAGTCTCATATGACTTTTCTGCTCAAAATGGGTTTCCTATGAGAGAAGTGTTGATGAGATATTTAACGTCTGCTGGTTTAACAAAAGATTCGGCTGGAATCAGTAAACTTACTCAGGGTGATATCAGTGAAATTGAAAAAGGGATTACGAATGTTCAGCTTGTGGGAAGAAGTCCTTTTTCACTCAGACTCTATGAGTTCTTTAACGGATATTATAATTATAAAAGAAGCGGGAATCCCAATGACAACTCGTTGTTTCTGAGGTTAGAGTTCTGGAAGGCAGCAACTGCCATTATTCAACGATTTCCCTTTTCTGGTGTTGGAACAGGTGATGTCAATACAGCTTTTCAGGAGCAATATGAAATGATGAATTCGCCCCTTGAGAAACGATGGAGAGTCCGGTCTCACAACCAGTATCTGAGTTTTGGAGTTGCATTCGGGATTCCAGGGATACTTCTCTTTCTCCTTGCTCTTATTGTACCCGCTCTGCTAAAGAAAAAATTCAAAAGTTTTTATTTCACAACAATTTTTATTGTACTTTTACTCTCTATGATAACAGAAGATACAATTGAAACTCAGATAGGAGCAAGTCTTTTTGCTTTTTTCTATTGCTTTTTTTTGTATTATCCCGAAAACCAGAGAAAATTGAAGGAAATTAAATCCCTTGTGCAACCGGATGATCAGAATGACAGTCTGAATAATCTATCCAAATAAGAAATACCATGAAAAAACGATTATTTTTCTCACTGCTCATTGCTCTTTGTATGATTTCGGCAATGTCACAGACAGTGATTTTTGAAGATGACTTTGAATCATACAATTCAGGTGATAAACTGGTTCTCACAACCACTTTGTCCGAATGGACCACATGGTCAAATGCACCCGGCGGAGCTGAGGATCCTTTGATAACTGATGAAGTCGTCTCACAAGGGTCTCTGTCATCAAAAATTGTTGTCAACAATGATCTTGTTCTTCATCTGGGAGATCTGACTACCGGCAGATACAAGGTATCCTTTGAAATTTTCCCTGATACTGGAAAAGCTGCCTATTTCAATCTGCTCAATAATTTCAACGGATCAAACAGTATATGGGCTTTTCAGGTGTTTTTTAATGCTGACGGGACAGGGACAGTTGATGCCGGAGGCACTGAATCAGCCTCATTCACATATACCAATGGCTCATGGAACAATGTAAACATTATTGTGGATGTGGATGATGATTTTGCCACCTTTTATCTGAATGGGACAGAAGTAGTCAGTTGGGTATTCAGCACAGGGGCTCTGGGAGCAGGGACTCTTCACAAGTTTGATGCAATCAACTTTTTTGGTCATACCAACAACACCTATTATATTGATACATTAGTGGTGTATGAACAACCCCCGATTTCAGGTCCTATGAATTTGCAGGCAGTAATCAATGCAGGGGATATTGACCTTACCTGGGATGCACCTTCAGGCCCGGCCCCTGATTCCTATGTTATTGTTGCTAACAATTCAATACTTGCCACGGGAGTAACAACTACATCTTATACTCATCTTGCACCCTACCCAAGAGATTATACCTATACTGTGAAAGCATACTATGATCAGCTCGGTTATTCACAGCAGTCAAATGACACTACTGTAACAATAACAGGAGGTGTGACCAGAAACATGGTTTTGATTGAAGAAGGAACAGGAACATGGTGCCCCTATTGCCCAGGAGCTGCCATGGGGCTGGAAACTCTTTATGATGAAGGAAGTGATGTGGCAATTATTGCTTATCATGAAGGTGATGCCTATGAAACTCCAGAAAGCCTGAACAGATTGAGTTATTATAATATTACTTCTTTTCCAACTGTGGCTTTTGACGGAGGAAATTTGATATCTGGCGGAAGTGCAACACAAAGCATGTATCCATCATATAAACCGGTTTATGATTCAAGAATTCTTGTGCCCTCCCTTCATTCTATGACAATGAATGTTGAGCAGACAGGATCTAATACATTTACAGCAAGTGTTGATATTGAGCAGTTTTCTGATTATTACCCCGGACCATTTAAACTGTATGGTGTGCTTACTGAATCATCAATTATGGTAAACTGGCAGAATCAGAATCATCTGGATTTCGTTTTCCGAAAAATTCATCCTTCCACCGCAGGAATCAATGTGGATTTTTCAGGTTCCTCAACCTTTTCCACTACCATAAATTTTACAATTGAACCGTCATGGGTTAAGGATAATTGTGAATTTATTGTTTTTATCCAATATCCGACAAATAAAGAGATCGTTCAGGCAGCAAAAGTTCATATTGCTGATGTTATCAGTGTTCCTGAATATGGCCAGAATGAATGTGTTGTCCGACCAAATCCTGCATCTGAGTTTGTAAGTATCTATGCTGACAACATGAAGTCAGTTTCTGTTATAACTTTGACGGGTCAGCTTGTTATGGGAAAAGATGTAAGCGGGAATGAAGTACATATGGGAATAGAACATCTTCCTCCCGGGATGTATCTTGTCAGGATTGAATCTGCCGGTCATATATTTACACGAAAACTTATTATTGAATAGGATTTTGTTTTTCTGTTCTCAAAAAGCAGCAATCTAATGAGAGTGCTGCTTTTTTTTTTGTAATTTTGAAGAAAACTAGAATATGCTCTTTATTGGTATTGCAGGAGGCAGTGGCTCAGGAAAAACAACAGTTGTTAAAAAAATACTTCAGTCTCTTCCTGATGCATCTGTCAGTATTCTTTCACAGGATGCCTACTACAGGGACAATGGTCACCTTGCTCCCGAGCAACGCTCAAAAATTAATTTTGACCATCCTGATTCTGTTGAAT
>CAYRXH010000005.1:0-77838 GCA_964428185.1 uncultured Bacteroidales bacterium | reverse complement strand
CAGTGAACGTGGCTCTAATGGCTACACAATTGGTTACTCCTTGATAGCAGGCATATAATCCTACAAAGCCATTATCGCCGTCATCGATTAATGCTGCTGCCGCATCCCATCCCCAATCGTTAGGTGGATTCCATAAAGTTGTTTCTTTACAACCTATAAATGTATTAAATATCATCAATTAATATTTCAATATTAAAATTATTACTTCTATATTACTTGTTGGTAATGTCGTACACTCAAATGTAATTATATCTATATCTGTACCTATTGCTGCTATTTGTGACTTCGCATATAACAAAATATTAGCATATGGAACATTAGGAGACACAATTACATCAGAAGAAAATGTTAATCCAGAAACAGTTATAGATTGTTTTAAAGATACCCAATTACTAACTAATAATATCCCTGTATTAATGGCAAAATAAAATTGTGGTATTCCTAATGGATTTGTAGCTTTACCATCTCCTTGTAATGTTGTATTTACAGTAACATGTTCTAAATATTCATTATTATCTTTTATTAAAACTGGCGTATCAGGAACATTTGCTATATGCTTATAATCAATCTTAATGTTTGACCCTTTAGGTTTTATTTTATCATAACCATCAGGAATAAATTGCTCATCAGGTAAAACATGCTTCATCTTACCTAATCTATACTTGTCTTTTATATTAGCCATATTAAATCGTATAACTTAATGTTATTGAACAATATTCTCCTGTTACTATTACTGTATATGTACTATTTTCTAATGCTCCTCCTATATCTATTATATTTGTCGTCTCTCCAGTATTCCATAAATAACTATACGGACCCAAATCTGTTCCTGACACCGTAACCATTAACATATGATTTTCTTGCGAAATAATTTCTTCTATTTCTCCTTCTAAAGTAAACACACGCACTAATGTTCGTGCTGTATAAGTACATCCTAAATCATCTGTGGCTGTTACCACATATACTGTATCTTCTTGTGGCATTACAGTTATATCTCTTGTTATTTCTCCTGTACTCCATAAAAACGTTAATCTTTCTTCTAATCCTTCTATTTCTGGTATAAGGGTTAATGGAGTATTAAAACACGTTAAATATTCTTCAGGTAATGATATTGAAATTATAGGATGAATCGTTTCATCTTTTTCACAAGAAGGACATACTTCTATTTTTGGTCTTAGTAATGGTCTAGCACCTTTTTTAGGGTCTGCATTTCCATATGTAACAAAATTAATATTCCTTAATTCTTTTTTAATATTTCTATCAGCCACATAAGGACCTATAATATCACGTTTAAATATTTGCTTGTATGCTTTTGCAAAATCTTTTGGCTGTTGCTCCCTTTCCCAATTAATACGTGCATGAATATTCTTATCTATTGGATTAAATACACAATCAGTAACTACAGCAGCATATTCAGGAATATAATAACTTTCATCATCTACTACTATTCTATAATGCATAACTATCTTGTTTTTATAACAAGGCTGACATATTGGACAGGAAACAGTCATCATTAATCTATCTTTATAGCAATATTGCTCTCTAAACTTAAAATATTTTCCTTTTGAAAATACAGGTTCAGTAATTGTAATCAAATTATTCATTTTTTATTATCTTATATGATAATTCCAAAATTATATAATTCATCCCTATACCTGCTATTATAAATATATTTAATCCAAAAAATATCAAATGTGCTATTAAATATATCCAAGTTGAATAACAGTATATACATAAACCAATAGGTTTAAGCAAGTTCCTTTTCCATAAATTCTTCTTCTTTCTCCATCTTATCCAATAATACATCAGTAACAAATAATACCTCCTGAATATCATCCCTTCCTTCATACTCATCTCCATAAATCTTGACAAGCTCACAGATATAATACTTATCAATAACACCATAAGGAATGACATACTCATCCAAACTACAACCTCTTTTACCTCCACATTTAAATTTAATTGCATCATTATTCTTCATCTCGATTTTTAAATTGATTTTGACTTTGTGTTGGAACTCCTTTCATATCTCTTGCATCATGCTTTTCATCTGGGATAACACCATATAAACTCATAATATCTTTTTTAACCAACAATTCTAATTTATGAACATCTGGCACAGGATACGGTGATTCTTCATCCCAATTACACGCATCTTGCGGATTTTGCAATAATGCCATAATACATATATATCTCAAGCCTGGTGTTGGAAGATTTTTTAAAATAGCTTTTCCATCAACAACCGTATATATAGGCATTTTTGATGTCCATAACGCACCTTCATTGGAAAGATATGCATCAAAACTATTTCTTGCAAATTGTGTCTTAAAATCATCTAATCCAAAATACATTATATTTTTCCATCCTACACTTTCAATTAAAGCAGGTAATTCAACATACCAATATATACTACCTGACTTATAAAATTTTCCATTCAATGTACATCCATGCTCAAAACATTTTACTTCCAAACAACATATAGTTTGATAAAACTGTCCATCAATACCACTCTCTTTAAAATGTTCTTTTATTATAACCTCTCTAACATCATTTATTTTATCAATTAAATATTCATTAGAAAAAACTACATCATCTGTAATATTGTAACCAGTTAATTCTTCTTTTATGGAATAAACAATTTTTTTTAACGACTTTGCCATTTTACTTCATATTTATATTTGCAAATATATATTTTTTTCACTATTATTTAATTCTATGTTAATTTTAGTTCTACAAAATTAATAAATATCAATCATAATTCCTAACATAATTGTAAATAAATAAAACTTATTATTTTAATATTAAAGAAGGGGCAATGCCCCTTCTTTACCCCATAAATAAACCATGTTTAAAACAAGCTATAACCCATAAACCAACATTAAAAAGTAAAAAATTTTGTCTCCTGATTTTAAATATGGTTCAATCATTTTATCTTCTGTTATGAGTTGATATAACAACAATTTTTCCAGCTTGGTTGTCTTTTATAGTTGCACACAACTATAAAATATTACCAGCTAAAACAGCTTCTATAAATTCTATAACGTTCATGTCGTTATTACCACCTCCACCTGTACCCATTGGATTTGCACTATTAAAATTAACATCACACGCATGCATCATAGGAAAATACATTGAAACAGAACCTCTCCTTGAATTCATATGATTAGAACCAACTAAATCAGCAATTGGAAGTTCCCAAACAATATCAATTTTACAATACCTTGTATCTTCCAATGGATATTTTTTTCTAACCTGTTGAGAAAGTCCACCAAAATTAGGACTATGTGAAAATACTTCAAACACTTTATCATTACTTAGTATTTCCCACATTCCATATTTTGTTCCTAATTGAACAGTATAATTACCAGGTTCATATGAAATATATGCATCATCATCTTCACTATATGCATAAATATCATAACCATTTGTAGTTAAATGCCATGTATTTACATTCTCATACTGAACTGTATTTGGTGTAAACGCATTATCTGAACAACAAACAGAATTTAATGCTCTTGAATCTCCTCCTATACTATCACGAAATGTAATACAATATTCATCCATTGCAGAACCATCGTTCATATAAATTTTAGCAATATTTATACCATCAACAAATCCAACACTATTATTAATTTCAACAGAAATATTAAATCTTTTATCTCTGCTTAAAATCATAATAGACCGTTGTTCAATATTTGTATCTGTCCCTGCAGTTACTGTAAACATATCTCCTACACCAAGAATTTCACCAAAAACAGCAAATTGATATGTCGAACCTGATGGATTGGTAAGATATATTGCTTTTACTCTACCTGCAATACCTGCATTATTATTAATAGCTTCTACAAGTGTTTCATTAGGTACAGTAGATGAAATTACATAATCAATACCATCAATAGTAACTGTAAGTGTTGAAGCATCTGAAGTATCAGTATCTTCGATTACATAATAACGAGTTGCATATTGTGCTGGCATCAGTCCATCTTGATTAAATGGTTCATAAGAATTAATCTGATTGATTAAATTATCTTCCATTTTCAAAATTAGACTCTGTTCTATATAACCCTGATCACATTCTACTGATTCCATCTTACTAAAATAAGTATTTGTGAGAAAGTTAGAAATAGAATTTTTATGTCCTGGCATTTGTACTTTTGAAACAATTTTAAATCCGTATTCATAATTACATTCATCACAAGGACAATGAGGATTCATGGTTACAAGTAACGCTTTCCACGCACCAGGATCATTACATGTTAAATAAACTTTTGCATTTCTATTAATACTATAAATTGAATACCCAAGTTTTTTAAATATTAATACTGGATCACCAGTGACTGAGTCTCTGTAACCACCTAAATCTGCTGCTGTAATTGCAGAATTAAAAAGAAAACTTTGTGTTGAAGATGTTAATACACCACCTGTGTTATTTGCCATATTACTCCTATTTTAAATTATTTAAAAATTTGATTTTTTTGTTGTTCTATGCTTATTGTCTGATATCTCGGATTCTTTGAACGTTCAATATAAGTTACGACTGCTCTATCAACAATTTCTTGTTGTTGTTCAGGCAATAACTCACAATCAACGTTCAAAGGATCATTAATCGCCACAAAAGTTATTACATCGGGATAACGCAAATATTCCAACTTCATTCCAACCCCTGTACTTGATGTGCCAGTTATAAGACGTATCTTATTATTTATGATTTCATAATATAATCTACTATCCTTTGGCTTTCTATAAGGATTTTCCTTTATCTCGGATAACTGGTCAGACCTCATAATATGTGCTTTTAACCATTCCGATATTCCTATTAACTCACACTCATTATCATTATATCTTATTTTAAATTCTATATTTAATAATCTTCTATAACGAGGATATGTTTGTTGAGTAGCCAATGGAGGCACTCCTGCCCACATATTATTAATATGTTGAGCAGGATTAATAGGAAGTGTAAAAACATACCCATTATAAGTATCAGGTCCTATTGGATTAAGGACTATTCCAGAATACTCATATACTCCATCTGTTACAACACGTAAAACTTGCAAATCATCAATTCTCTTTTGATCTAACTCCACAGCATATACTTTCTCCTTAAACCATTTATCCTGTTCCTCATTTATGAGTTGGTTAAATGTAGATGGAGGAGCAATTGTGGTTTGTTCCTTCTTTATGCCAGCTAAAAAAGCCTTATACATATCAGTAACAGTTAGTATCATGAACTAATGTTTTACTGTTTTTTGTTTTGTGACTTATAATTTTCAATATATCTAAACAATTCTTCCTGATTCATGTTCTGATAAACATCTTTTTCAATACCCAATCTTCCAGCTTGCTGCTTCAACGTTAACAACGATGGTACAGCATTATCTTCGCTATAATTGGTATCATTAGATGTATTATCTTCATTAATATTTCTATCTTTTCTATTTGAAGAATCTGATTCTGCTTTTGTTGCTGCTTCTTGTAGCTTCTCAAGATAAGCAGTAGCATTTAATTCTACTAATCTTTTCTTTACATAAGCTATTTTAGACGCATCTCCTGAAATAATAGCAGATAATCCTTCAGCAAATATGTTTAAGATTTCTGATTCTGCTTTTCCTGCTTTATCACCACCACTAATGAACTGATCTCCTTTCATTAAGGAGGCCCATTTATTAACTGTAGCACGGTTATCTTCCTTAGTCATGAAGGCTTGTACCTTCTCTAAGCCCTGTCCTACAAATGTATCTCCATAAAAGAAGTCATTCCCCATTCTTCTTAATATGCCTACATCGCACATTTTTAGAATATATGTTTCCATTTGTGAATTTGGACCAAAACATTTCAAAACATCATCAGGATTCTTTTCACATTGCTCATAGATCATTTCTTCTAATACAACCTTAGATATCTTTTTTGGATCTACTCTAAAAGTAGGAACATAATAGTTTAGCATTAAAGATATGTCATACATTTTCTCCATAGTCAGATTTGAACGAAACATCTCTACAGCTTTATATACTTTTTCACGCTTAGATATACTTTTTTTCGCTTCTGCAATCTTGTTTTCTATATAAAATCTATGAACATCTACATTAAATTCCATCTTTGATAGTGCTACAACCGATTGATATTTCATGTACTCAACTTCCCAATAATCTTTATGATTTAAGGGATTACCATTTTCATCTAAAGTAATATCATAACGAGAATTATGTTTAATCAATAATCCATCTTCAGGATTAATTACATAGCCAAATTTTTCTCGTTGCTCTTTAGTTAATGGCTGTTTTCCAAGCATTTGTTCAACACTAAGATTTCCTAATGTAGATTTTTCTTCAGGATTAATATGTTGACCAGTAAGATATGTACTCCAATTCTCTTTCCATGTTGGAACTGATCTATAATGCATTTTAGTATATCGCTTGTCTTGAGCAACTATACGTACTATTACTCTTTGATCTTCCATCTTTATACTTATTTTCTAATTAATACTATTATGAATTATAAGGTCTGAAAATTCTCTGAACTTTTGCTCTTAAAATAACTCCTGATTGGAACAAAAAGTGATGATGTGAACCATCAACAGAATTACTCATTTCTCCACCACCCTTATTGATACCATGAACAGCACCAGATTTAGGAGGTCTTAATTGAACAAGTTCAATCTGATTATCACCAGAAGAAGTTTTTCCAAGAGGTATAAAAATACCATCCCATGAACCTTTTCTTGTTCCATCTGAAAGCTCTTTGTGTGGTCTTTCTTCAGAATCAAACCATCTCCAACGCTTAGGAATAATTCTTACACCACCAAATTCATAATATTCATAATCATTATTTATACCTTTCTTTTCAGCATCACCTACAACATTATTGTTTTGTGTAGTAAATCCTGATTCACGCATTAATCTAGAAAAACCATTAATACATTTCTGCCCACCAATAAACACAATTTCCAACTTTCCATTAGAATCTGCACGAAGGTCAGCATCTTCCATAATAGCTTCTAAAAATTTCATAGTCCACATATTGTATGGATATTCATAAGCTCCATCACCTTGATACAAAATACCATCACCTGCCATAATTTCTCGTCCTTGTTTGTCCTTCATTAAGATAGTACCATCAATAGCAACTGTTCCTTTACCAAAAATAGTTGCATATTCATGATATTTTGCTGCTCTTTCTAACATCACTTTTTCAGCATATGATAACCATGTCGAATGCCCTTTGTGCATTGTCCAGTATTTATCTACAGTTGTAGCTTCTGCTGTCCCTGAATATGAATATTTAAGACGTTGAAGTGTCATGTATGCCTGTCCATAAGAATCAAAGGTATATTTCTCATTACCTGTTTCAGAAAAATCATGTTCATACATTGTATAAACCACTGCTGCTTCAGAATTTTCTTCCATAAGCACAGGATTAATAAATGAATCAACATTATTGCTTACAATACGACACATATGTCTCCATGCACCACCAACTTCAACAGGAGGCTGGTCATCAATTACATATATTTTTGTTTCATTATCGTTTAATTCAATAACCTCTTTAGGTCCTGCCCAGTTAGTATCAAAATAACAGTAAACAATAGACTGATTTTTACCTGGCTCGTTAGGATAAGCATCACATTCAAACGTTGTTCCATTAGGTCCTTTAACAAAATGAAGTTTTACACGATCTGAATGTTTAATCAAATATTGAACAACATTTGATTTAACAACTCTATAGTGTGAACCTGAAAAACCATCATAAAGTCCCTTTGTTTTCATTCCTTTGACGTTCAAAATAGTTGAAAGAGGAGTGTACTCATCTTTAAACAATTCAAATACTGTAGGAAGAACGTCAGGATTCGCTACAGCATTTTTCATCAACGATAAACTATCAATACTTTGATTTGCAATATGCGTTGGTTGTCCTGGAAGTAATCTCATAATTATTACTTTTAATTAAATAAAAAAATCTGGATTCACTCTTGTTGGAATCCCTGCAATTGTACCTCCACCTGTTTCTGTAGGCTCAACACCTAATTTTTCCATAATTTTTTGTTTTGCTAATTCTATTCTCTCACTAATCTTGCTTTTTATTCCTGACTCTCCTTTATGAATGAAAGCTATTACTTTGTAAAGCATATCATCATCCTCTATTATGTCATGAATTAAAGCCTTACCTGTTGAGGGATCTATTCGTGTATATGTTCGGAATGCTTCATCTATTTCTTTCTTTTCAACTTCGTTGAATTGAAAGCCAAAAAATTCCTTAACATTGTTATTTCTTAATATTACTTCTTCTACACTTTGTTTATATTCTTCTTCATCAAATAATGGCTCAGAAGCTAATTTATCTAATCTTTCTTTTCTTTTGCTATCTAAATGTTGTCGAAGCTCTTGCTTCATTTCGTTTACCTTAATTTTTAATTCCAATGGAGATAATCTTGCTAATTCCTTTGCTACATCTTCATCAGTTTCCAATACCCCATCAGGATTTTGTTCTGATTTAAAATGATTTGCTCTTAAATACGCCTCATAGAACTCTTTATTTCCTAATGCTAAAAGATCATTTCTTTTTTTAATATCTGCTCTGAATTTATCTACATCAAAATTATCTTCTCTTGAAGCAACGACATATTCTTGTAAATCTTCTGGGAGATCATACAAGTTAATCATATATTCAGGATAGTTCGCATAATCTTGATTTTGTTCATCAGTTTTTTCTACTTGTTGATTTTGATTATTATTACCATCATTAACAACCTTTTCATTAGCCAAATTTTGTCCCTCAATATTCTTTTCAGGCTCATTTGATGTACTAACAGGATAACCTGCTAATGACGACATTAAATCATCCTCTTGTTCATATGATAACATATTTTCTTGTTCTTGATTATTTTCCATAGCTATAATATTTTAAAGTTAAAATATATTATTATTAACTAATTTGTATTATATTGGTAAAAAATTTATTACTCTATATTTATTTTCTTCTTCTAGTATATATACTATATAATGATTCATTTGGATTAGATTTTGGCTTTGTGTTCGCCGCCTTATTTGCAGCAGCATTTTCCTGATTCTTCTTATACATTGTAGTCACAATTTCAGATGGAGAATATATTGTATCAGCCATCCTTGCTAATTTTGCCATTTCACTTTCTTCTCCTCTTGCAGTAGATTTAAACATTGCTTCAGGTCGATATATTTGGTCACCAGTAAACTGCATCAATTTAGCAACTTCTCTTGGCGTAGCATTATCAGGTATATCCAAATTTTTTCTAAGAGTACTTTTCATAAATTCATTATACCAAAGTTTTTCCCCAGCAGATAATGGTGCAAATCGATTATTTAATTTATCCGCATTTTCCCTCCCGTATATAATTACTCTTACAAAATAATTTTCATATGCCTCAGTATCATGTTCAACAACAGGTGATTTAACTGGTAACTTAACAACATTTTTATCTTCTTTTTTATTTGATCTAGAAGTAGTAGGTTTAGTAACTGTAGGTTCAATAACTGTAGGTTCAATAACTGTAGGTTCAATAACTGTAGGTTCAGTAACTGTAGGTTCAGTAACTGTAGGTTCAGTAATTGTAGGTTCAGTAATTGTAGGTTCAGTAACTGTAGGTTCAGTAATTGTAGGTTCAGTAACTGTAGGTTCAGTAACTGTAGGTTCAGTAGTTCCAACATAATCTACATTTCTTCTAGGTTTATAATAACTTTTATCATATTTTCCATAAACCTTTGTATATATTTGTTCATGTTCATTAGATGAAAGTATTCCACCTTTTGCAATATTTTCAATCAACACTACAGATTTTTGAAAATCTCTAAATGCAAGATCGTCATTTTTTTTACCAGTATATTTTATTGTAGCTGTCCTTTCATTATATTTTCCATTATTACTATTCAATAAATCAGTAACATTTATTCCATATTCATGGTCAAGTGTTACAATTGCTTTATTAAATGCTTCAACATCCATTGTATATACTTCATCTTTTTTTTTATTCTTTCTATTAGAATCTTTTTTATTTTTTATAAAATCATATATCGGTGTCATAATTAATTTTTTTTTTACAAAGATATAAATATTTAATAATACAAAACAAATATTTTTTAATCTTTTATTTTTTCTTTACTTTTAATATTAGATTTTCTATCTTCAATTCTTAATTTATCTCTCTCATTAAACACATCATACATTTGTTTTGTATTCTTCATAGAAATTTCTGTTTGTCTAAAAAACGCCTCGAGCTTTAACTCTATTTCTCTTAATCTTTCATCTATCTGTGCTTGTCTCTGTTGTTCTACCAAATATTCTATTTCAACATTATGTTCCTTATCAGCCTTATATAATTCTGTAGCCATCTTTGACCTCATTTCTTTATCTCTAATTTCCATTTCTGCCCCAAACTTAACTTTTTCAAATTCTAATTTTTCTTTTTCAATTTGCATATTCATTAACTCTAATTCAGCTTTTTGTTTTTCAATAATTGCCTTATATTCTTGTTCTATTTGTAATTTTTGCTTCTCCATTTCTCTTAATTCATTTATTTTACCACTTTCTGCTGCTTGTGCTGCTTCAATAGCCTTAGATTCAAAATATTCATATTTTTCTTCCAACTCTTTTAACGCTTTTAATCTATACATAGACACTAAATTTGAAAAAGGAATTTTTCCTGCCATATAAGATTGTACTGCCAACTGTTTTAATTCTAACAAAGATGTTTCTTCTTCGGTACTATTTTCTATATTAATTTCAAATTCCACATTTTTAAACATTCCTTTTGGTATTATAACATGTTGTTCTCCCTGTACTTGATCATCTCTCGATATTATTCCTCCCTCATGAGCACAATATTTTGTTGATAAATTTAAAGCTGCTTCAAATGCTTTGCCAAATAATTGATCATGATTATAATATAATATTTCAGTTACTAATGCGTTTTGTTGAATACTCATTTGTGTTTTTCCTACTTGATCTCCTTGTACAACTTGTCCCATCCTTTGAGGTCCAATACCCATTAAATAACCTATCATCTGATCTGTTGAAACAATCATGTTATCCAAATATTGAATTGCTGGAGATAATGTTTCATCAAACTGTTGCCATTGATTAAATGATGTATTAATTTTTCTTCCTCCTTTTGATATTGTTTGAATATATAATGAACCTTTCTTCTTGTGATATTGGTGTTCTTCTACCGACATACCACTTGGTATTTGAGATAAATCTATTACAGTTCCTTTTGTTCCTGATAATGCAAGCAAAAGTTCACGATGATAATGAAATATATTTATTAATTTTTGAAGTTCTGCAGTAGCTTTAATCAAACTATATGGTCTTTTAGATAATCTTGAAAATGTATATCCATAAACAGGTAAATCTTTTTTTGTATAATCGTCCAAATAAGTTCTGTTATATTTCTTTTTACCTGCTTTAAAAACTTTATCCAATGATTCTACATATATACCCTCATAAACATCAGTAACATATCTTACTTCTAGTTTCTCTCCTTTTTTCTCTTTCACATTTTTTACTTCATCTTCTTCTATAAAATGTCTAAAGTATGCTCCTTCCTTATATGGATTTGGTGATGATTTTATATATATTTTTCTTGGAGACTTATAAAATACTTTCCAACATCTGATCATTGTATAATTTAATTCTGACCCTTCATAACTATTTATTTGTCCAATAGATGCTTCTTTTGTAGTACTTTCTCCACTATAATCATAATTATTATATGTAAAATTTTCTTCTAGATTACTAATCTCCTCTTGACTTATCTCATCTCCCAATAAGCCAATAAGTTTATCAAGAGTATATGCTTCTTCTATTGCAACCCAGGGACCATCTTGGATATAATCAATTGTAGATATTTTAGGAAAATACACTTTTACATCATCTATGACTTCAAAATCAGGCAAAATTTTTCCTTTATGATAATCAACATAATAAGTTGCCTTACCTGTCACACAACTTGCAATAAAACCTTCTATTTTCTTAGATTTTAAATTTAATTTTAGTTTCAGTTTATCAGATAAAATCTGAGCATACAACTCCTTTTGATCTTTCCATGACATCCTTAAATAAACATCCAAATCATCTATTTCTTTATCGGTAAATAATATTTCCTTTTGAATCATATTTTGATGCTGTTGCATGATAAGTCTAATCTCTGGGATCTTCTGTGCAATTTCCTGTAACTGCATTGCATGTTCATCATTCTGTGGCTCTTGCTGTAACATCAACTCCAATTTCCCAATTTGATTTTGAATAGCCAATATTTGTCTTTGCAAATTAACCTTTTTGCTTTCTATTTGAGAAACGATTTTACTAATTAAATATCTTGACTTATTAATAATTTTTTCTTTTTTAGAATCCATGTCTCCCACACGTAAAGTATAAACCCAGGGGCGTTTACTTTCTTGAGAGGCTAAAAGATTAATTCTAGGTCGTTGAACCCCAATCCATCTAAACTTAGCAGGAAGAACATAATCACCAATTTTTCTTAAATAATTATGTTCACTATCATTAAATTGTTCATTATATAACATCCATGATTCATAATCTTTTTGCTTTCCTTCTGACGAATTTTTACAACCAATAACAATTGCTTTAATAGTTTTTTCTACAAAAGACTTTGTCTTTTGTGACTCTGGTATAACCTGATTTGGTATTCTCATAATTAATGATTATCTTAATAATTGACTAATATTTCCATATTGATCTTCTGTATAAACCATAACTCCAATTATTTCTCGTATCTTCTCATCTTCCTGTTCTATTGTTTGTAATTCTGTCTCATCTTCATAACAAACTAATGATAATGCAGAGGCTATAGTAATATCACAATTATACTTTTTCCCAGTCGGATCATATTTAAAACGTGCAAATGCATCTATTTGTTCTATATCATCCATTTTATCAATATTTTCTTTTACTGATAAATAATCTTTTAATATAGCCAACCAATGTGGTTTTGTTGAAGGGTCTATACCATATGTATTTGTAGTATTTGATTTCAATACATATCTTGATATAACCATATCTGGACGTTCTTTCAATATATACTCCATTCCATTCTTTTTATAAAAATCAAAGATACGAATATTTGACCATTCAATAAGATTAATAAAATTATAGTATATTCCTAATTTTATTGTATTTTCATAAAATTTATATGAACCTCCTTCGTCTATTCTAGGTCTTTGTGTAAGCCTTGCACACCACTTTTTATATGAATGATTTGCATTTAAAAAACCCTTAAATACATATAAAGAACCTTTAGAATTACTCTCATTTGCTTCATCCTTATCATAACTATCTGTACCAGCCTTATATAAATTTTCATAAACCAATCCATCTTTACCAGTCATTGGATGTTCCATAATATAAAATTCACCTTCTTCATCTTCTATTGCTGTTACTCCCTTGCTCCAATCTCTTGGATCATTCCATTCTAACCTGTAATAGCGTGCAACTATTAATGCTTTATGTGTATATAAATGAGATTTTCTTTCATTAAGATTAAATATAATTTCTTCTCCAAAATATCCTCCTGTAATATTACTAAATAATTCTGATAAATAAAAAGGTTTCATTGTAATTGCACGGAATCTATCTTTAGAAGATTTTGATGTTCTATCTACAATTAACTTTTCTTCACTTTCTTTTCTAAGAGTATTACCATCTTCATCTATAATTTCAAATTCCCATCCAGGGATAAAACAAGCCACATCTGCATATCTTGCACTTTGTTCTTTTTCATAAATATTTTTAAATTTCATCAAATTAAATTCGTCAGGATTATAGCACATATACTCTATATCAGATACAGAATCATTTATATCACCAGCTGTAGATATAAAAACATTTTGTCCTGTTTTAATTCCCTCTGCTTCCAATGATTGATTTACAAATTCTGCCGTTGTTCTTACTAATCCTTTTTTCCAAATACCAGATTCTTCATAAATTACTTTAGTTGGAGATAAACCAGATAAAACCTGTTCATTATCTTTTGCCGTTCTACAATATATTTCAGAACCAAAATATTTTGACTTTAACAATTCGTTATTATTTATACTACTCCATTTGTAAAATTGTGTATTAATTAATCTCTCAATCCCACGTTTAACCATTTTAAAAGTATTAACAGAATATTTTTCTTCACCAGCAACTATTGCATTTTGAGAATCCTTTATAAATAAATAATCATATGCAATATCTGCTGCTGTTTCTTCTGATAAACCACATTGTCGTCTTTTAACCCATAACAAATCTTTCATATTTTGTACCGACAACTCTCTTATTATCCAATTTTTCCATGATAAAGATGTAAATCGTGGAGGTCCTATCATTTTTCTTTTGGTTTTCAAATCAACTCTTTTTATATTCCAAAAATTAAGATAAAAGTACATCCGTCCAGTTATCCATATATCTCTATTGCTTATTGTAAAATCTAATTGTGGGAGATATATTCTATCATCAAACCATATAGCATCAATTCCATCTCTTATAGCATCACCACCTTTCACAACAACATTTGGAATAGTAAAACCATTAATACATCTTTCATATTGTTTTGTCCACCACGTCCTATCTACTATAATATTATTATCTTTAATATACTTTATATATCTTGGTTCAGTGTTTGGAATATCTAAATAATTATGATGAAACAAATCATACCTATGTGGAAGATCATTTCCATAAATAACAGGTTGAAATCTTTTTGTATCAACAAAAATCATTATTGTTCAAACATTGTTTTTGCACTTAATTCTTTTTCTATCTTTTCTGCTTCTACAAGTTTTCTCAATCTTTGATCTATACTGTATAATTTTTCTCTAACAGATATTGCTTTAATCTTTTCTTCTGAATTATCTATATCAATTACAAGATCAATTTCTTTTTCAAATTCCCTACCTAATTCTTCATCTTTAAATACGATCTTTCTTTTTATCTTTTGTTTTTTTACAAATTGAATGGATGATATATATTCATGTAAATCTTCAATATCTCTTTTACACCTTTCATGATCTCTTTGAACTGCTGTCATTGACATCTCTACAAACAAATCAACAAATGATTTAATCGTTTTACTTTCAAAATATTCTTTTTTAATCTTATTATCAAACAAATCCAAACACACACGTTCTTTTCTTTGCTCTGGGGTAAATTCAGAATAAATACTATTAGGAGAATATACATTAAACACATAAACCAAAACTTTCTGTAATAATTCAGTATTATCTTTATATTCATTTATCAATTCCACAGAAGCATGTAGTGTTTCTCCAGGATAAATAAATTCAACTAAATTATTCTCATTATATCTTAGCATATGCTTTTTTATTTCATTTAAACATAAATCATATTATTGTAAAATATATTATATGATAATTATTCATCATCATATATTTCTAAAACAACAATAATACAATAATTAGTGCAAGTTCAGCAATCATTATTGTTTTATATGTTTTAGTCTTTTTCTGTTCTTTGTAATATTCATCTTCTATAAGAACATATCTTTCTTCTTGAAGTTTAATTGTTTCTTTTTGTGATATAGATAATGTTATACAATCATCTATTTCTATATTTTTTTTTTGAATAAGATAATTCAAACTATCAATATGTTCATCCTGAATTTTACTTTTTATGATCAATAAGTTTACAGATTTTAGCATATCATCACTAAGTAATATCAGTGTATCTTCTCTTGATATAACAACATCTAATGGTTTTAAATCGTCAACGGGAATAGTACCATGTTGAGAAAAACTCAATATCCGAGTTAACATTATTCCCACGAATAATAGATGCTTCTTTTTCATATTTAATCTCATAATAATTATTTACTTTTTCTGTATCTATAATTTCTATATTTTGCAATTCCAATAATAATGAATCCTCAAACTCTTTTTTTATTTCTATTACATTTGTTAAACTATCAATCTTTCCAAATATCTCTTGTGAGTTTTTATGATAATCAAAAAAATATAACAATATAACAATAGTTAATAAAATAATAATTATTATGTTGCCATATTTTTTCATAATAAATCTTTTATATCTCTTTCAAAAAACAAAGTGTATGTAAATAATGGTCCCCAATTTTTTACAGCCATATCTCTAATACGAATAAAATCATTAAAATAATCTTTGGGGTTTTGAATAACCTGACAACCAGCACTCGTCTTGCCTATTGTTTGTAACATTGGCTTATTATGAGACCTTGAATGAAGATTTGTATAATAAATACCTTCATATATTTTTCCTTTCTCAATATCTCTATAAGAATTTCTATTATTATCTCTCCAATATAACATAGGTTTTACTTGTCTTAATGCCTCATGTTCTGTTGGCAAACATGGATTATGTTTACCTGCCATATATACTCCTCTATATTGTCTATTATGAACAATCAATGCTGAACCATTAACGGACATTGGATATTTAAGATAAAATAATCCAGGATCAGTAGTTGCAGCAAATGTGTAATGATTAATTTTTCCTTTGTATTTCCATGAAACACCTATTACATCATTATACACATCAGTTTCTAAATCACAAGACCTGATCCCCCAGATATTAATATCATAATCTTTTTTATCTGATTGAAAAAATTTAAAGCCAAATTTTTTATAAACTGCTT
Source organism: uncultured Bacteroidales bacterium (assembly GCA_964428185.1). GTDB lineage: Bacteria > Bacteroidota > Bacteroidia > Bacteroidales > DTU049 > CAYMAZ01. Next base: position 61,181 of record CAYRXH010000005.1, on the reverse strand, counting down.
CTATTTGCTCATATGTGACATTCAATAAATGATTCATAACTATACTATGATGTTTTAAATTTATTCAACATATGTTTATAAAATACATTTACTCCAGCAATAATTGCATCTACTAATTTTTCTATTCCATACAAATTTAAAAATTGCCCTAGAATAAATGAGAAAAAAACCATAAATCCATAAGGAACATCTTCTGGATTATGCCAAGTTAGATAATCAAATATTTTTAATATTGAAAATAATAATGCATAAAAAACACCTATACCTAATACAATCCATCTTGTCTTAAACAACCATACAGGTAAAGTAAATTTTTCTTTTTTCTCTTTATTCTGTAAACCAAAACCCTTTAATACAATATATGCAGTAAGCATATAAATAACTAAATATACCCAATCTACTGAATCAATTATATACTTAAAAGCCTCAATTAAATGTTGAATTATTGCATCCATATTTATTTCTCCTTTTGATTAATTTTTCTTTCTATTAACAGATGAAGTTCATATATTCTTTCTGCAATTTCTTTTATTTCTTTTCTTGTTTCACAAGATTGTTCTCGCATTTCTTTTGCATATTCTATAAACTTTGAATCATTAGATTCGATATGTGATTCTAATATACTTATTATACCTTTCATTTTAATTTCCAAAGATGATATTCTAATACGTGCATCAATCCATACTCCTACAATCATTGATAATAATCCAATTATTCCAAGTATTTCAGCTAATGTTAAAGATAATTGTGTTTGAATAAGCATATAATTTAAATTAAAATTAATATTATGATTTGGCTATCTCCTTTTCTTTATTTCTTATTATTACATATATTTCTTATTATTACATATATTAGACTACATATTTAGTACTAATGGTGTTGTCTCCATTTACACATTGTACCACACATCCTTCCTCCCAATTACTTAAATCAAATAAAGCATCATTAATTGATGATCCTGTTGTAAGAACTGGGTTAATAGGTTTTTCAGTATATGCTCCTCCACTTATAATAGATATTTGTAATATCGCACCACCAACTGCCATATCTACATGTAATGTTGCAGGCACACCTGTTCCACCAACAACTGTTAATATTTCGCCAGTATTATATCCTGTTCCTGGATTAACAATAGTAACACCTTGACATTTTCCAACAGGATCGGGGAAAATTCCTGTACCCAGTTCAAAGACACAATTAATAATTCTTCCATACATATATCCACTTGATAAAGAACCTGCTTCTAATATACAGTTTACTAGTTCTCCATTAAAGTTATTTGATGGACTAAACTCTAAAATTTTACAATCTCTAAATTTTGCAGTATTTAAAACATTTCCATTTGATGATATACAACATGATACAAATTCAGTTCCTATGACTGTTGTATAAGATATTAACACATCTAATCCACCAACCCCAAAACATGAACTTCCTCCCCAACAATTTTCTACTATTGTATTTTCTATTGTTACTGTATTAGAGCCAGAATATCCAAAACTATTACAAAAATTAAGTTTTGATGTTTTGCAATTTTTAAACTTTGAATTATTAATAACTACAGTACCTGAAGAACTATATCCAAATGAACTATCGCCACCTTTTACATTTATTAAAATTATATTTTCCAATACCACATTTTGCAAAGTCACATTTCCTCCAATAGAACTACCAAAGCATCCTCCACCTAAAATAACCATTACATTTTTTGCATGACAATGAACCTCTACATTTCCATTCATTGATACACCAAAACATTTAAATCTACATATTACATTTTCAATAAAAGAATGTAAACGTACAAGACCATTATCAGTAATACCCACACATAAAGAACCTATGTTTAAATTCCTAATTACCCCAGCTATGTCCACATATCCACTATCGCTACAACCTAACGAATAATCACCAGAAGTTATATCTTCATATTTTCCATGCAAATAAACACTTCCTGATGTTGAACGACCAAATGAATTGTCTCCTGAAGTAACATTTTTAAAAGTTCCGCTTAAAATTATTGCATCTGTAGTGCTATATCCAAAAGAATTACTGTTTGCATAACAATTTTCAATAATTGTATTAGGATTCATTACCAATAAATTAATTTCTTGTCCATTAGCCATAGTTAATCCTCTTGCATCCACACCTTTTAAATGAGTAACTATATCATCTTCTATGTAAATACCTGATGAGCCTACTAAATAAATTTCAGCTTCATTAGTTAAGCATTTAATGTTGATATAAGAAGTATCTAATCTAAACGTATTATCAAATTGATATTTACCAGGAGATACTAAAATATTTATTGGATTGTCAATTGACAAAGGAAGACCATTTGGGGTTGCTGTTTTCGCAGCATTGTAAGTTGTTACTAATCTATTTCCATTTTCAAGAGGAGTCTTGTCTGCATCAATATATCTATAATTTTCGCCTTCCAAAATAATATTTAAATTAGCAATATAAGAAGCATCAATAAATTTACCATCTACAGGTTTTACACCTGTTGCACCATCTAACTCCATTAATTGATCATTTATTCCAAGAAACTTCTTTTGATAAAAGAAATATTCTCTACCACCACTTCTTAAACTATTTTTGTTTTTTTTAGATATTTTCATATTTTATTTATTCTTTTGATAAAATTTTCGATTACATGAACCCCTTTAGTAAAAGACTCCATAGCTACTTGCCAAGGGATTAGCAATCTTGTATGGAACTTTGCAGTTTGTAATTTGTTTTGACCTGTATCTAAATCTTTCTCCCACCAATGCACCTCAACAGCTATAACAAATGATTTTGTAACTGTAACCCAATCATTATTTTCTTGAACTTTTATTGGTTTATTTTGTCTTATAATTCTATTAACAATCAACTTTTGTTGAGGATTATCTTTGTGGGCAACCTCCATACCTTCTTCTATCCAATTTTTCTTATATTCCATATTCCAAGTTATATAATGTTCTTTTTGCAAATATATAAAACATAATTTTGTATAAACAAATTTTTTTAAAAAAAATTAAATTATAATAAAAAATATAATTTATTTTCAGAATAAGAATAAAAAAAGGAGTGTAAAATTACACTCCTTGAAAATCCGACATGTAAATAAGGATATGAACAATAGGATTTTCTATATGACTCGATTATGAGTTTTAAATAAAAACATAAATTTCCTTTCATCTACTAATCCATAACTTTTCAACAAATCTACCATACCTACATTCATTTTTCTTAAATCTATCCAATTAAATTTTGGGATATTAACTGTATGATTATGCATTTCTTTATAGACTTCACTAATCATCTTTTCTATAATTGGTCTTTGTTTTGATGGAATTTTATTTGTTTTCACATATTCATTTATCTTTTCTACTGTCATTTCAGGATTAACATCTACAATTTCTTTTTTTAATTTATTTTCAATATCAACTAATTTAGTGTCAAGATTGCGAATCTCTAATCCTATTTTTTCATATTTTTTAAAAATTGATTTTGAATATAAACTATTTTTAGATAATTCAACTACCAATTTTTGTAGTAATTCTGCTTTTGTAAGATTTTTCATATTAACTTTATTTTTTGATTAATACTAAATTTATTTCATTATGGTTGCAATATAGGTAAAATGTTTTATTCTTTTTCAGAAATAACACATAAAATATTACCAACTAAAACTTTTACATATATATTTTTATTCAAAAGTACATATTCGTTTTCGGAAGGAAATCTATCAAGATATAAAATATCACCTGGTTTTATTTTATATGGTGTGCCAGTCTTTCCATCAAAAAAAGAATATGTTTCTTTGTTTATACCAACATATTTTACTTTAACTTGAATTGGATGTTCATCAAAAAAATATTTATCCTTTTGTTTTTCATTAGGCAAAATAATTGTACTATCTTTAGGTTTTACATCTATTAGTTCTCCCAATATTACATTTTCTCTTAAAATAACTTTGTTCATATTCATAATATTTTAATTATATATCTGTTTATTAAAATGGTAATTTTTCATCATCATGTTTGTTTACAGTATTTTGTTTATATTTCAAATCATCTTCACTTTCCCAATTTTCTGTATCATTCATCATTTCAGCTATTTCTTGTGCAGTTTTGTTACCATATATAGGGTCTATATATTCAAGTGTTCTGTTTTCCACTTCTTTCTTGTTATCCGCAATCTGTTGTCTATGCTTAGCACTTCTTTCTTCTTTTTCATCAGCAGTTAATCCAAGATAACGTTCTATTTTATATCCTTTAAGGTTAATATAATATCTATCTTTGTAATATTTTGATGCAATAGCAAAAGAACAAACAACTGGTGAACCTTCTTGAATATCTAAAAACAAATCCATAGATTTTTGCCCCCAAAATGTAATAGGAAGTATTATATCATCTTCAATAGTTCTTATTCTACATTCTAACTTTTTAATTGTTTTTATTGTTTCTGTCCCAGATTTTGTATCTATAAACTCTATATCTTCATAATGTAAAGATTCTACATATCCTCTTGCTGCATAAACTTTCATACTTATTTAAATTTTATTGTTCATATCCATTTGCAAAGTAAAAACATTTTTTTTTTATTACCAAATTTATTTTAATCATATTTTGATTTTTTTATTCTTTTTTTTATTTTTTGTATTTATGCACCTTAATACAACATCTCATTAATTATTTAATTTTTTTTTTTTGATTATAATACTAGATACTAGATCTAGATATTATAACTAGATATTATAACTAGATATTATACTAGATATTATAACTAGATATTATACTAGATATTATACTAGATATTATAACTAGATATTATTATAATATCTAATTTATATATAATTATATATTATAATAATTATATAATAAATATAATTATATAATTATTATATATTATAAGCATTGATTTTTAAATTTAAATTAATTAATATTTAAATATTATCTAACTAACCAAACTTTGTTTTTACCTTTATTTTAACTACAACATAAAAACATAATTATTTACTCATATTTTTTAACACTATTTTAACATAATAATATTTGTATTGCCTTATATTTTATTGTATCTTTGTGTTGTAATTAATTATTTTAAAAACCTCACAATATAAAAGCATATCCTAATAAATACAAAAACAACCATAATAAATTAAAAATGTTTAAAACAACAAAATTAAATGAAGTATAAACTAACAAACACAACAAAAGAGGTCAATGGTATAACATTGATACAAATTGAAGCAATTCGAGATTTTTGTGATATTAAAAAAGGTGATAAAGGCGGATGGATACAATCAGAAAATAATTTAAATCAAAATGATAACTCATGGGTAACAGATAATGCATGTGTATATGACAATGCTTCGATATCAGGTAATGCAAAGATATATGACAATGTAAAAATCTTTGGGAATGCCAAAGTATTTGAAAGTGCAAAAATATACGATGATGTAGAAATATTTAATAATGCTGTTATTTTTGGAAATGCTAGAATTTCAGGTAATGCTTGTGTTTATGATAATGCGAATGTATATGATAATGCAAAAGTATCGGGTAATGTAAAAATTACAGGAAATGCAAATGTTTTTGGCAATGTAATAATACTTGATAATGCAAAAATTTATGATAATTCAAGATTATTAGATAACGCAAGAATATCAGATAATGCAAGAATATTTGGCAGTGCAAGAGTATTTGGGGATGTAAATATTTCTGAAAATGCAAAAGTATATGGGGATACGAAAGTATATGACAATGCTAAAATCTTTGGTTATGCATGTGTTTTTGATAATGCATGTATATATGGAAACGCAAGAATATATGGAAATGCCAGTGTTTATGGTAATGCAATAATTTGTGGCTTTGCTAATGTTTACGGTGATGCTCTAATAAAAAACGACATGTGGAATGTTTCTCCTCTGTTAATACACGGCAGTAAGGACTTTTTTAACTTAGCCTCTCATTCAGAAATTAAAATAGGATGTCATATATATTCAATTGATTTTTGGAAAACAAATATTAAAAAAATTGGAAAAGAAAAAGGTTATACAAAAAAACAAATAATAGAGTATAATGATTATATTTTCTTAGCAGAAAAATATGTTAATAATATTTATGCATAATAAACATTGCGTATTGGTATGAAAGATAAATATAAAAAATTGAATTTAATTTATGGTTTAACAATAAATACATCATTATGTACAAAATCAGAAATATAGTAAGTTATTGCCGAGACAGAGGCATAGACAGGCGGACGTGCAAGAGAGAATTGTGGCGTATGCTATACAGCAACACCCCTTCGGGGCGTGAACAATTCCGCAAACTCATGAACGAAGATGTACGCATCTTCAAGGCAGAGTGGGTGGAACAAATTGCTGAATACATAGGGACAACGACAGACGAGGTTTTTAGAATTCTAAAAAAATAGTCGATGCTCCTGAAGGCACAGCAATACGTGACTGATAAGGGCACACGCATCAAGTGTTGCTTAACATGTGTTCATTGCCACATTAGCAGGGGCGTGGCTAATAATTGCGTGTTGTCACCACATAATCCTGTCTTGATAGACAACGCCACAGCGGTTATGTGCCTTAATTACACCAAGAGACCCCCCAGAAGGAAATTAACAGAAGCAGAATTAACAGTCAGGAGGTACTTATGATTTTGCAAAAAAAAGAAGAACGAAACCTTACAACCTACAATCATAACGGTATAAAGGTTGCAACAATGTATTCTACTGTTCAGTACAACGTCCGAAAATACAAAGTAGAACTTCATTTTTTAGGTAATAAAGAAAAAACATTTTATGGAGTTAATCCTGCAGAAAGATATATAATAAAAGAATTTATGAATTTTATTAAACTTATTCTTATGGCTCGTGAAAACAGATATTTATATATAAGCCCAATAAATATGTGCTTATTAAATAAATATATTTATGAGTTTGATTGGATAGATGATAGCATAATTATTGATTTGTTTAATAACGTCGTTACTTACGACGGAAGAACATGGAATAATATAACATGATACCATGATACAAAGAGAGCATAACTTACAAGTGGCATGTGTAAGGTGGTTCAGGTATCAGTACCCCGATAGCCTTATCTTTGCCATACCCAACGGCGGGCATAGGAACAAGGTTACCGCTGTAAGGATGAAGGCAGAGGGTGTGCTTGCAGGAGTCCCTGACCTGTTCATTGCCGAACAGACAAAGGTGCATGCAGGATTGTTTATTGAGCTAAAGGCAGGAAATAACAAACCAACTAAATCACAAACTGAAATAATCACAAAACTGTATTATGCAGGATATATGGTTGCTGTTTGTAACAGCTTCGAGGAATTTGAGCATACAGTTACTAAATACATGAGTCAACGATAATATAAATCATTAATATATTCTATAATTAATTATTTAAATATAAATGGAAATTAAAAATACTTTATTCGGATTTAAACCAATTATATCAATATCTTTTAGCAATGAAGAAATAATTAGAAATATAATGCATCTCTATAATATTGAAAAATTTGACCTCGATTGTACATATAGTAAAGGACAATTCTGGAAAAATTTACCTAAACCTATATATAAAACAGATTTATATCCTCATAACAATAATGTTCTAAAAGCTGATAGCTCTAACCTACCTTTTGAAAATCAATCGATGAAAAGTGTTATGTTTGACCCTCCTTTCACTATTGCAGGTAGTACATATAAAAATAATAAAATGGGTAGTAGTATTATTGCTAAAAGATTTGAGTCCTATAATTCTTTTGATGAACTTAAAAATCATTATTACAACTCAATTAAAGAAATTTATAGAATACTCCAAAGCAATGGAATACTCGTCTTTAAATGCCAAGATGTGGTCGCAAGTGGTAAAAATCATTTTTCACATGTTCTAATTATGAATATGGCTTTAAAAATAGGATTTTATCCTAAAGACCTTTTTATACTTATTGCAAAAAATAGAATTAATGCCTTTAACGGCTCTAAATGGAAAAAACAAATTCACGCACGTAAATATCATGCTTACTTCTGGGTATTCTTAAAATCTGATTGCTATGTTAATTACAACTTTTAATATTTTATATAATTATTTTATTAGAAATTATCTTTTAAATTAATAATTCCTAATTTAATATTAAAGATCATTTATTCAATTTTAATCGCTTTATACCACCCCTATGCTTTTTATCTGATAAACGCTTTAGTAGTTGTACACTTTCCTTCTTAGATATGATACGCTTAAAATTTCTTATGCTTAACCTACGCAATAATAAACGCTGTGTCCGTATCTCTCCTAATACATTCTTATCTAATCCATGATGATTGCTATATACTTGCTCCATATCATATTCTAATAAAAACTTTAATAATATATCTTTTTCTAAAAATCGTAAATAATCTATGTATTTCAATTCAGGATGTACCATAAATTCTCGAAATCGAAATCCATATCCCAATCCTAATATATAACTACTATATCGCAACATAAACTCTATAATATAACGAACCTCTGATTCCCTATATCCTAATTCTTTAGATATAATATTACTAATATCATATAATCGTACCGTTACTCCTACCATACTATGACGGTCTTCTAAATATTTATATACATTTTTCCCATTTATGTTTTTTGATTGTTTGAATTTCATCTTTTATTCTAATATAATAATTGTAATGTTTACAAGTAAACATACGATTGTGGCGGAACAACATTGTAGTTGTCTTGCAAGTGTAATGGTTGTTTATACTTTTTGGGATTCTTAATTTTTATTGCGTGTGCAATTTCTCTATTCGCGAAATACTCATAGAAAAAATCTTCTGAAATTCCTGAATATTTTTTTGTCTGTCTCCAAATTTCACTTGGGTCATAACTTAGGATGTCTGCAATTTCAAATTCTCCAATGACCCTTTGAACAGGTGATGACGCGTAAACAACAACTGTCTTTACATTTGGATTTTTGAAAATTACTTTACGAAATTCAAATTTCTTTTTGCCTTCAAAGATTTTGAAAGCGAACTCTGGTTTTATGGACAATAATACTTTCATTTTCCGACTGAATAATTGTTTACTTTAATATCTTCCTTTGATTTAAATTCCTTTTGCAAAGTTAATACTTTATTTTTATACTGAAGTGGTTTTCTGAAAAAATTTTAGGGCTAAGTTCGTACCACTTTCCAAATGCAAATTGATTTAATGACTTCATGTTCTATTTCCGCAAGTGAGTAATAAATGGTATGCGGACGGAATTTCCTGATTTTAAAGTCGGGAAATCTTAAACTTTACACCAAACAACGTAGTGAAACTTTACATATATATAATAATTGAAATATATAATAAATAATATATGAATAAAACAAAACCACAATATGATAGATATAATTGATATAATATAAATGAAAATATATAACGCCATATGCTCAACTAATGCTCAACTCAAACGGACTTACGGAGTATCCCCCCTGCACCCCCCTAACCTTTGGTTAACAATAAAATCATAAAAACATGGAAACACAAGTAACAAATGGACAATTTGCAAATTATGGAAATTATGCACAGTTTGCAAATCAGGCTGTACCACAACAGCCAATCAATCAGGTAATGATCCCTCAGTGTGGTATTGATGGGACAACTCAGATGGACTTACGTTTGAAGGATGGTACTTATTTGTACAGTAATGCAAGTATCTCCGATGTCAAGAAGAATGTCAATGGAAACGACTATTTTTGGCTCAATATGGAGATGGATGGAGCTTTACTGAGTTTTTACAGCAGGAAAGTCTTGACTGAAGATACTGAAGGGAAACTGATACCCGTCAATGGAAGTCTTGTTGTCAAGAAAGGAAGATTTGTGGAATTTCGGGTCAATTAATGAAAAGCCCCTTCGGGGGTTTTTTTAAAAGAAACATTTCATTTTCTTATCATAAGATAAGATGCGGCTCTATTTAATTTGTTATATGTAAGATGCAATAAGTCTGTATTATTTCTGTAACGCTTAGTTCACATATCTGCGATAATACTACTTTATTCATCTTACATATAACATTTCTTTATCACATTAGTTCATTTATCATTTATTCCTTAATTCAATAATAAAAAAAGATAATACCATGAAAACAAAACAAAACTTCCAAATCAAACATGATCTAAAAGAAAGTAATCTTTCTTGTTCATCAGATCATGACACCATAAATGCATATCATATTGCTAATATCGCTTTTATGGACATGACTAACGACGATATCAACATCCTTCTTCAACTCGAAGACGATATCAAAATCATCTCTGCATGTGAAGCTGTTATCCCCTTTCACCTGATTCATGACTAATTAACTATTTCTTTCTACTAATTTTTCTAAACCCCCTATTTTGAGATACAATGTTATCACTTTTTGTCGATTTTAACATTTATCCTCATCATATTTTCCCCTGTTGATTATCAAGCATTTACATTTTTATGCACTTGCCCTCGTTGACAGGGGAATCCTTTCCTTCCCAATTTTGTTTTTCATATATATAATAATACTTAATATTGCATTATTATATAATTTTCTTGGAAATTATATATGAATAACAAAAACCCATTAACAAATTAAATAAAATTACTTATAACAAAATCAAGAATAGAAATCCGATTAATAATATAACATAAAATATAAGAGTTATGAAAACATCAGAATTTGTAGATAATTTTATTGGAGAACAAAGGGTCTCCAATAATTTTGTGCGCTTAGATCGTACATATTGTAATAATATCACATTAGAATTGCTAAAGCGTTACTGTACATTACTCAACTATCGTATCAAGTACAAGACAGAGGATAGTATAATAAATATATTTAATGGTGTTATAAGGGAGAAGAAATATTATGATATAATATTAGAGAAGGATTTATGCAATGGTAAGAGGCGTCATGGATTTATCTCTATATATCGTAATAGGTACATAATAACTTATAAATCTCTAAGAGAAGACATATCAAATTATGTATTTATCTCACAGCTATGTAATTCTAAGTTATTAAATGGTTCATCAAGATTTTTATTTGAGCCACAAATGTTTTTAGAATTTAATAAAAAATAAAAATAATAATTTAACAAAATAATAGGAGAAAAAAAGAAATGGAAACAATAAATAAAATTCAGTTAAAAGAAGGTCATGTATTAGTATTATGTTCAAATGACAAAAATAATTGTTCTCGTCATGGTATTCAATTTCCGAGATTAGGAATTATAGAAGACGAAAATTTTTATTCACAAACACGTATTGGTGGTTTAGAAGGTATGTTAAAAGGTTGTGGTAATGGACATTTATTAAATTATAGTGAAGATTCAATATGGTCAGTATTAGAAGTATCTGAACAAGATATAATAGAATATGATGGTTTTGTACGTTTCAGAATGGGTACTATATTATATTCTGGTAACATGCGAACAGCAGCAACTATTATATCCAATGTATATGGTAACATAGGAGTAATAGGATTGGAAGCAACAACAGGAGATATTCAAATAATAACAGGAGGTTATATGTCAAATTTAACAGGTGGTAATAACTGTTTAATAAAAGGAGGTGGTGAATCTATATTAAAAGGAGGAGATGATACAACTATAATGGGAGGTCATAACTCAACAATAACAGGAGGTAACAGTTCAGTTGTATATGCAGATAAATATTGTGAAGTAAAAGTTGGAGAAGACTCAATAATAATAGGAGACTATGGAACAATAGCATCTGGGGGAAATAATACTACCATAATACTAAAAAATTCTGTTGGTAAATCTTTTGTTGCAAAGGTTGGAGAAAATGGACTAAGACCAAATGTATATTACACATTAGATATAAACAATAATTTTTCATTAAATTGTTGATAATTCATTTTTAACCCAAATCTGTCATTAGAATCAATAATGATGGATTTGGGTTTAACTTTAAAAAAAGCAATATGAAAAGAGAAAAAGAGTTTAAAGTAAAAAAAGGTCATGTATTAGTATTAAGAACAAATGATAAAAATAATTGTTCCAATTTTGAACATTTTCAATATCCTATGTCAGGTTGGGTAGAAGCACCTGATTGGAATCCTTCACCTATTTTTGGCAAAGGTTTGCACGGTGCTTTAAAAGGACGAGGTGATGGTACTTTATTTTATACAAACGATGATGCATTATGGATGGTATTAGAAGTAAAAGAAAAAGGAATCATAGACCTTAATGGTAAAGTTAAATTTAAAGGTGGCAATGTAATATATGTAGGAGATAGAGAAACAGCTACAAACATTATAGCAAATGTCTATGGTAATATAGGTATAATAGGAGCTACAATTGTTGTAGGTAACGGAGAAGTTGCTGTTGGAGGAGACTATTCTATAATCAAAGGAGGTGATTTTTCTAACGTCATAGGAGGCGACCTTTCTCAAGTAACTGGCGGCAACATGTCTATTATTAGGGGAGGGAATGGCTCTACTGTTACAGGTGGTAATGATTCTGTAATCGTAGGAGGTCACTGGTCAAAAGTTAAAGGTGGAAACTATTCAACAATTACAGGAGGTAATAAATCCTTTATTGAAGGAGGTAATAATTCATTCATTACAGGTGGTTCTGGCACAATAATAACAGGTGGTAATGAATCTGTAATCTCAGGAGGCATGCAATCCACAGCAACAGGAGGTAATAGATCTGTTATTACTTGTAGAAACTGGGCAGAAGTTCAAGGTGGTGATTATTCTTTTATTACAACAGATTATGGCTCAATAGTAAGTGGTGGAAATGATACTATTATTAACAGTGGTGACCATTCTATCATATCAGGTGGCAATAATTCCAAACTAAAAGGTGGTATCGGTTCGAGTGTTAAAGGCGGCGATAATTCAATGTTATCACTTGAATACAGAGATTCGTATAATGTTATTAGGACTGTCACAGTTTATGTGGGTGAAAACAATATATTGCCAAATACTGAATATATTCTTGATAATAATAATAATTTTACCATTAAACAAAATAACCACAAAAACAAAAAATAAAATTATAGTAAAAGAAAATATGAAAAACTTACATAATCCAAAAAACAAAAAGAAAATAGTTTGTTTAAGATGCAATCATGCATATTACCCAGGAGAATATACAATATGTTCAGATTGTATTGAAGAACTTGTTCAATTAAATGAATTAATTAATCAAAAACATCATAACCATGAAAACAATAATTGTCAAAATCTCAAAAATAAAAGAAACAGACAATAATCACTTAGCATTAAAAGAAGAATTTTATTTTAAAACTTTCTTGCCTCTTAAAAAAGGTATGATTCTATACAGTAAAAAATATGATTCTTATATTCATATTATTGATGTACTGGATGAATATAACAAATATTTCAGTATAGTACATAATAATTTCTCAGATACAGAATTAGATGAAACCTATTTTGAACTGGTTAATATTGATGAAAATGATGTTCTTGTAATCAATAGCCCTGATACACCTGAAATACTTTCTTCCTCACCTGAAGAAGAAAGTATTTCTTCTAATAATAATCCTTCAAAAGAAGAAATACCATCATCATTGATTAATGAAAATGAAACAACCACAGATAATGATTATACATTCAATATAAAATTTCACATTAAGAACTATAAGTTAATAAAGAACTTAAATGTAGAATTGAATAATAGTAATGTATATATAATATCTGGACAAAACGAAGTAGGAAAATCGTCTATATTAGAAGCCTTCAAAAGTTTAATAAAAGCAAAGAATGATACAAAAATACCAGTATCCATAGGCGAACAAGAGTCTTTGATAACAGGTATTATTGATACCCCTGACGGAAATACATATTCAGTGACAATGGAAGCTCATAAAGATGGTAAAGTCAAATTTACAATGGTAAATAATAAAGGTATAAGAACACATTCTATAACTTCTATAAGAGACATATTCTCATATCAAGACTTTACCGCTGAAGAATTTGTATCATGGGGAAAAACAGCAGAAGGCAGAAAAAAACAATCCGAAATATTCCTTAAATGTCTAGATGAAAATGTTCGTAATCTATATCTTGACCTAACAGAAAAAGAAAAAATTAATTATGATTTACGAACACCCATATACACTGATATAGCACACTATTCTAAAAGATTAAAAGAAATAAATATAACAGACACTGAAAAAGAACTAATATCAAAAGATATTTTAGAAATAGAAGACGAAATAAAAAAGACAAAAACAGAATATGAAGAAAAGAAATCTATTTCTATAAAAATGCAATCTCTTAATGATAATCTTGAACTTATAAAAACATCATATGATGATATTATTAATAAAATCAATCAAAGAATTGATATTATTAATAAAACTATCAATGACTTAAAAAATGAATATAATAACTTAATTGAAGAAAAAACTGATATTGAAAGAAGATATAACATTAAGAAAGATGAAATAACTAAAGAACTATCAGAACTTAACTTTGTTCCTGATGATATCTTAGAAGAAAAATATCTTCAAGCATTGGAAATGGAAAAATTAATAAATTCAACACTCTATAAGTATCAAGATTATGAAGAAGCACAAAAGAAATACTATGAATGTTCCATTGCTAAACAAGAATTAGATGAAAAGATAGAATCACTAAGAGAACAGAAAAAATTACTAATTAAAAATAATCCTATATTAGAAGATATTAAAATAGAAGATGATTGTATTTACGTTCTTCATGATAATGATTATTTACCATTATCTGATACACAAATATCTCAATCTAAACAAATGATAATTGCATGCAAGATACTTTTAAAACTTAATTCTCATTTTCCTATTCTTTTGGTTGGTAGAGGTGAAAGTTTTGATAATGAAAGATTAAAGATTTTGCATGAACTAGCTGTTAATAATAAAGCTATTGTTTTATTAGAAAAAGTTATTCCACAAGGTGGATTAAAAGTAGAAGCCCTAATAGAAGAATAGTCATTTTATCCATTTTAAACGTTTTTAAGAGGACTTTATCACGAAGTAGTACCTGATACTATCTTTATAATAAAGTCCTCTTAAAATTAATCTAAACCACTAATTAAATTAAATTAAATTACATAATATAATCCCATACTCATAAATACTAAAATATTAAAACATATAATAAAATATAATTTAACAAATTTTCCTTTAATATCTTAGTATTTATATTTAACTTTGTATTTTTTATTAACCATTAAAACCTAAACCAATGATTAAACAAAGCAAAGTATTAGAAGTAAAATTTGAAAGAGAATTTAGTAACAATTATGGCTCTTTCTATGTTCACAAAATTAGTTTTGAAAATGGAGATACAGGCGAATATATTTCTCAATCCAAAGAACAAACTAAATTTATCAAAGGAGATTTGATTAGTTATAATATGGAATTAAAATTAAACTCTAATAACGAAAAATACTATAAAATAACTCCTATTAAAACTGATAATACCCCTGTTCCAAAAAATCCTCATACCAATTTCTCCAGACCACTTGATACTGTTGGACCAATGGTAGGTAATGCAATTTCAAATGCCATAATGCTTGTCTGTCACAGTAAACTTGATATTAATAAAATAGAAGAAACTGCATACAGACTTTGTGAAATATCTATCAAATTAAAAAATGAGTTTGAAAATAAACTAAAATCATGAATTCTATCTTTGATAAATATCTAAAAAAAAACCCAATAACTGATGATAATATTAAAAACGATGAAAAAAATACTAAATTTGCTACTATTCCTGTTGCTTTTGGCAATGCTAAAAATGATAACACTATCGATAGTGTCAAATATAATACCAATGCTGTATTAAAATATGATAATGGCAAACCAATTATTAATATCTCTCAAAGTTTAATAAAACAATTTACTACTAATAAAGGAACAGTATTAAATTATTGTCCTTTTAAAATATATACTTGTTTTATTATCAAATCTCATTCTGTCATAAAATCTTTACCAATGTTAAAAGGTAATTACTTTGAAACATTGTGTTTAGGTGGTACATCAAGTAATGATAAAATATTGGATTTGCCAAGAACTGTAAAACCATTAGGACAAAAAACCCTAGACCAAATACGCATTGAAAATCAAGCTATAGAATTTAAACGGCTTTGCCAACAATATGGAATAAATATACTTCCTGGTATAAATACACAAATCAAATACAAAATCAATTATCAAACTGAATATGATGATAGATTTACATTTTATATAAAAGGTATTGTCGATATCGTACATCCCATTTATCATCAAAATGAATTTATTGATTGTGTAATTGACCTTAAACTAACAGAAAACATTAATAATTCATTTGGTCCATATGCTTGGGGTAAACCTGAGTATATGGATCATATTCAATTTGACATATATAACTTTTTATCAGGAAAAACATGCTTATATTGGGTCTTTGATTATTCTAAAAACATGAACCAAGAAATATTCATGCACAACCCAGATGAAGATGACATCAAAATGATGCATGCAAGAATCAAACAAACTATTATAGAACTAACATATTGCTTTGACACAGAATTTCCTCAAATTGGTTCTTTCAATAATTGTAAAGATTGTCCTCATAATCCTAAAAATACAGGTTCATGTCAGGAAGCAATTAATATTAAAGTTGTTTAACTTATTAAAATTTTAATTATGAAAAAATTGAATTTCAAAGATGGCTATGAAATCATCTCTTTTGATGAACTAAAATTGTCATTAGATGAAAAAATGATTAGTGGCAAATCTGTACATGGAATGTCACATGTAGATGTAATTGACAATGTAAGTAATATTATTAATAAAAGATTTATTGCTAATATAGAAGATATATATGTTTCAAATAGTGGCCCTTCTAAAATTCCAGGTGTTTCAGTATTGCCTTATGTAGAACAAATTAAAGGTGAAAAATCTATAGAAGCTCATGTGTTTAGAAGATTAATAACTGGATTTTCAATTGAAACAGGTAATGATGAATGGAACACTAAAATTGCTATATCATATCACCAAAATAGTATTGAAATAGCAATAGGGGCAAATATCAAAATATGTAATAATTTATCTATCTTTAATTATGATAACTATTTATCAACTAAAAATATTAAATTAACACACATGTTTGATATCGTCTCTGATTGGATTTATAAACATGAAGAACATATATATTTTCATGAAAATACAATTAATAAACTAAAAAATATTGAATTTTCTTTAGACAACTGTTTTCAATTTATTGGCTTATTAACAGCTATTAGAGTTGAAAAAGATTCTAATACTATTAAAAATTATATCAATGATAAAAATATATATGCTCTAAATCAAGGACAGATTTCCAAATTTACAGAAAATATATTATCATCTCTTTCAATCTCAAACAATAACACTCTATCTGGATACGAAGTATATAATATAGGTACTAACCTTCATAAGCCACAATCAATGGAAATATCTAATATCATTAGTCAAAACACAGAATTTAGTTCTATCTTTTTATCCTTTATTAACGAAAACATAACATCATTATGAATAGAGATTTGTTAAATTTAATTATTAATAAAGGAGTGTTCCTAAATGGGAACATTCCTTCTCTTAAAAACAGTAAGGAAATACAAACGTATAAAAAATGGGTTACTGACGATACACATGATAATTCTTATGTGTTAAAAGAATTTAAAAGATTAGGACCATCAAAAACTGTTGAAACATATTACAAAAATTATGGTCATGTGTATGTACAAAATAAAGTAGAAATCCAAAACTTATTTAAAAATGATAAAATATGGAAAGTAGGTTTTTATTTCCTAAGAGATTCACACAGAAAATTTGACTTTATTAATGCTGTTCAAATCATCCAAGACCTTATGGTAAAATATAACTATTTTGAGGATGATAACATGGACTATATTTGGCCATATCCTCTAGGATATGAAGTAAACAAAGATAATCATGGGGTTATTATTTGTAATGTAAATAATTTTTATCCATTAGACGCCATCATAGATTATTTTGAAAACATTATTAATTCAACCGAACTTGACCTTTTACCAGAAATTGATCATTCACTTTTCGCTATTAGCAAAATTAAATTATTAAAATACTAACTATGGAAAAAGTTAAAGTTACAATTACAATGTATGATGTAAATAAAATGCATGCTATTAATCCTGAACCAATAGATTTAAATTTATTAAAATATGAAATGCAATCTGTTTGTGGTTATACATTTGAAGATAAATTAATAGATGCAGATTATATCATTAATAAATACGAATCTTATGTACTATGGTGGAATGCCAAATATTCTTCAGCTAATAAAGATTTTATCCCAAAAGATGAAAGACTTAAATCTCCAATAGATTTCTTAAATAGTCAAATGCACTTGCAAAATTTTAACAAAATTTCCAGAAAAGACCCTAGAAGTATTTATATTTTTGGCGACCTTGATAAATTAAGAGAAGAATATGACAAAATCTATTAAACTTTTTCAGGATTTTGAAAAAAAATTACCTGAATGTGTTGATATTGAAGCTACATATTTAGGTATGATTATTTCTAATCCTAAAACATTTCATTTCACAATTAACATAATTAAACCATTTCACTTTTTCAAAGAAGCACATCAAATAATTTTTACTGTACTATCTAATTTATTTCAATCTGATGAACCTATTGAAATATCTTATATTATACAAAAACTCCGTGACATTGGTAAACTAGAACAAGTAGGTGGTGCATCATATATAATGGATTTAACAAGAAACTTTTTATACGCTAATGACACTGTTAAATATGCTTTATACATCGTAGAAAAGTATATTTTAAGAGAAATTATCAACATTTGTCATAATGCTGTTAATAAATCATTTGACAACAATGACCCATTTGATATAATTTCTGTAACAAACAGTTCATTAACTAAATTAGTAGAATGGACAAGAATGTTGGAACAAAAAGAGTTTTCTAAAAATATAGATGATGTCATTATGAATATCTATAATATTCATAATAACGATAATTTATTAAAAGAGCAATGGATACCATTTAATAATGAAGTTATTGACAAATTTGCCTTAATATCAGAAAATAATACATTATTAATTGGTGGTAAATCAGGTTCAGGAAAAACAAGACTCGTTATTGCTCTTATAAGAGAACTCTTAAAATATAACTCTGATAGAATAAGTATAAAATGGTACAGTTTAGAAGATGATGCAAATAAACTTGTTAGATGTTTTCTTTCACCAATGATAGGATTAACAGATGAACAGATGGAAGGTAAGAACTATAAAATGTCTGAACTTGAACTTCATACTGTATTATCCTATAGAAATATTTTCTCTAAATATGATGTTGATATTGTAGAACAACCAAGATCAATTATTGATATTAACACAGAATACAAGGCTTTTGTTTCTAAAAGACCAGATAGATTTAATATCTTAATAATTGATAATCTAATGTTACTCAACGATCATGGAAATAAAGAAAATCAAGTAAGAATTGATGATACTATTGCAAGAGAAATATATAATATCAGAAATGCTTGTTATGTTAATAAAATTAAGTCTTATATTATAGTTCTTCATCACTTTACTGATGAACAACTAGATACTACTAATCTAAAAACTGCCTATAGACCAAGAGAAAAACATTTCAAAGGCTCTACAAGAATTAGAGACGCTTCAACACAAATTATGCTTCTAAACAGATTTGCTAATTATCCCGACCTTATTGATGCATATCCTGAATCAAAAGATATTTTAATGAAATTAGGTGTTGCAGAAATAACAAAAAATAGAAACGGCTCAACAGGAATATTTAGATTTTTTGCAGATTTACAATACTCTGATTTTAAATTTATTCACGATTATGGAAAATAAAAACATTGTCTCATTTTTTCTCCTTACAGTAATAGCAATTTTTATTTCAGGATTATGTTTTATATCATATTTAATAAATAACGAACTTCCTAAAAATATAATTAGTAAAGAATATGATATAAATCTTGTTCTTAATAACGTAAATTATGATTTAGCTATTGAAAATATAAAGAAATATGAAGGATTAAGATTAGAACCATATCAATTACCAAATGATACATTTTGGTACATAGGATATGGACATCAATATCCATATAAGCCTGATAATATTTCTTTACATGAAGCAGATTCATTATTAAATTCAGATTTTCATAAACGCATAATTTATGTATCTAAAACATACTTCTTAACAGGAAACAAAGCATTAGCAATGGCAATGTTATACTATAATGTTAAACCATCTGCTATTCGTAATTCAACTTTTCACAATCATCTTATTGAACAAAAATATAACATTATTCCAAATTATGATACATCTTTGATTATTAATTCATGGACAAGTTTTAATATGAATAATCGTAGAATATATGAAAGACGATTGTTTGAAGTAAAATTATTCTTTAATCTTTAATATTCAAAACTATGAATTTAAAACAAGCAATTAAATTAATTGACAGTGCTTATAGCAAACACTTTAAATCAGATTTTTCAGATAATGTTTATATTAAAGAAAATATAATTAGATATACTAATCGTAAAATATATATTGAAATATTTCTTAATGATTATTATGAACATGAATTCAATGTTCCATTAAAAACTCTTAAACAAATTGTCACATCAAACAATACAAATCTTACATTCAATCCAGATTCATCTACATTATCAAATAAGGTATTAAATATAAAATTAACTGATATTAATAAAAATGAATTTTCATCTGTTAATGAATTATTTAAAGACCCAGAATTTATTGAATCTGAAAATATTAACCTTTCAAAAGACAAAGTATTAAGAATGTTTGATTTTACATCTAATGATGATTTAAAACCTACTTTATGTGGTATAATCATAAACCAAGATATGTTTGTTGGCACTGATGCACATTATATGTGTTATGATTATTTACCTAAAACAACTAACTTTAATATTACAATTCCTAATTCACTTAAAAAGATTATTAAATTATTAGATTGTAAAATTATTCCATTTACTTTTAGCAAAACAAATGATGATGATTATTATGTTCATATTAAACTAAAAGATGTATGGATTAGAATCAACAATGTAACACCTCACAAATTAAATGTTAAAAGTGTTATCCCTAATTCTTTTATGTTTAAATCTGTTATAGAAACAGAAAAACTTAAAAGTATATTAAATGATATTAAATCTTTTAATACACTTGATAAAATTACACTAACAATTGATTTATTAAATCCAACTCACTTTCAAGTTAACGCACCTGATATAGAACAGAATTTGTTTTATAAAAACAAATTAAATACTTTTATTCAATTTAATAAATTCTATTCTTATATAATA
Organism: uncultured Bacteroidales bacterium; assembly: GCA_964428185.1. Taxonomy (GTDB): domain Bacteria; phylum Bacteroidota; class Bacteroidia; order Bacteroidales; family DTU049; genus CAYMAZ01. Next base: position 39,800 of record CAYRXH010000005.1, on the reverse strand, counting down.
GAAAATTATTATGAAATAAACAGTATTACAAATATGAACATTGCTAAATATCAATACTATGTTTTTAACAAAATTGATAATTCAAATGTTTTTGCTGAAACAAATGATGAAAAAATAGTATTACTAAATCCTAAATCACTAAAAATTTGCACTAAAGATATAAAAGATGTATTTTATGTCGATTCAAATTCTATTATTAACAGTGATGATGAAATAAATCAATATAGTGTAATGCAAAGAATTTGTCATAAAGATGAATCATCTACAGATTCTCACTATGAATATAAAATATTACAACCAGACAAATTAATTCATTTTGGAAGTCAAGAAGATTTGAAAAACCTTGAAAATTATTTTGTCGATACTGAAACTAACACAGATTCATCTTTATTATTTAACATCAATTTTAACCATAAATTTATGCTGACAATTTTAAAACATTGTAATGGTTCTCTATCATTTAAGTTTTTGAAAAATAGTGATGCTATTGTTATTGATGATAAATTTCTTCTAATGCCAATGTTATGATCACAACCTCTAATATTTCAGCTATTAATACTCATGGATATATTTGCTATGATGGCTTTCATGACCTATATATTCATGGGTATATAGTTGGAATTTTACTAAACAATTACATTTGTTATGACGGAATTATGAATGAAGCTAATGCTGAATTTCTTTTTATGAAATTCACTAAAGAATCTGTTTATTTAACAATAAACAACAGTAGATACTACAATTCCAAATTTGTTTACGACTTATTAAAATTTCTAACAAAATAAATTTACTAACTTTGTAAAAAAAACATTATGCTCTATTATTATTTATTAAAATACACTATGTTACTGCCAAGTATAATAATGATATTTTTATCAGCAGGACTATTTTATGTAAATACTATTTTAATTATATTGATTATTACTCCATTTCAAAAAAATAAATATAACTATATTAAGAGTAATATGAGATATGTAAAAAAAGATACTATCGAATTAATTTCTTTTATCATATGAATAAATATTTCATAAAAAACAATTTAGTTACAGTAAGTTTTATCAAATACAACTCGTTATGGAAATGTTATTACGACTTTATTACTGATAAAATTTTATGGCTTGACAAAGAAAATCTCAAAACAAATAACTATATATTATCTGAAGGTGATAAAATTAAATCAGAAAATAAAATTAAAAACTGGATAAATAATAATAAATTTTGTTTTGTCAGCTTAAATTAATTAATTATGTAACTTAAAAAAATTATTATTTGATTCATACATTTATGGATTTAAAAAAACAATTATGGATACTTGAATATTTAATCAATGGTTATACTATTGCAAAAGATAAAAACTCAACATCATTGATTAATTTTAAATTAGAAAACCAATATCGTATTACAAGTTTAGATTTTGAAATATTATATTATACATCTTCAATATCTCCTGTTGAAATAAGTCAAGATGTTATATTTTATGATATAACAGATGTTGGTAAAGCCTATTTGTCAAACCCTTAATTATATTTATTTATGAAAAATTTATTATTTACACTATTATTTATTTATTCTCACATCTTGTTTGCACAATATCCAATTACAAAATGTGAAGTTTTTGTTGAAGAAGATATTATGTGGAGAGGAACAGACATAATATCAATTAGTGAAGATGACAAATTATACTGTTTTGCTGTGGAAGCATGTAACTGTGTAAAGGGTGGTGGTTATGTTTATTTATTATATTTTATCTCTCATGATGATTATCTTGGTTGCATAACAAAACATTCATTTATTCAAATTAACTTTGTAAATAATATGTCATTTAAACTATTTACAGATATTGCAAATGAACCTATATGCCCAACTGACAATAGTGTTCCTCCATTTATATGTGAATTATCTGAACATGATTTAAAATTATTAATAAATTACAAAATAAATACAATTACATTAAATTATTCAAAGTATTCTAAATCATATAATTTATATGACCAAAGTATAATACATGACTTGTTAATGAGTTTTGTTAATTAACTTACATTTAAATCAAAATAGTACAAAAGTAATTAACACAACCAAAATAATTTAATAAATACTATGGCATTTAATATCAAGGTATCTGATATTAAAAAGAAATATCCAGATACAATTATAGGACATATTGTAAGAAGTATTGAACATGGTACAGATAAACCTTCATTATTTGCAGTCATAGATAATTGTTATTATGGTGACCTAACCTATCCAATCAAGAAAAACAAATTCCCATTTGTTGAAATATGGAAAAGTGAAGAAGTATGTGATAATAAAAGGTCTTTTATTGTTGAAGATGCTATTTATTGTAGTGATTCCATATCTAAATTAAAAGAATTAAAATCACAATATAAAATTAATCAATCTTCAGAATTAATTAATGAATCAATACGTATTATTGTTGAAGAAAATATTGTATATAGCTTTAGCAATGAATACGATATTTACTATAAACAATTCATCTAATTTAATCAATTATAAAATAAATTTATGAACATAAAAACATACAAACAAAAAGGAACATACTAATAACAAAAAAAATTAATAACCCCAATAAATCTAAAAATTATGAAAACAAAAAATGAAATTGAAATTAATGACAAAGAAATCAAATGTGAAATCTGCGGAAGAAGCATAAATGTAAGTATTGATTTCTATGATGATACCCCAAGAGGTATCGCATGTTGGAGTTGTTACGATGAGATGGGGCTTGTTGCTTGCGATTGCTGCGAAGGAAACTTTTATGAAGATGATGTTGCATGGATAGACAACAAACACCCCCTTTGTGCGGATTGCGCTGAGAAACGTGGCCTGTCCTTGTGCAATTGCTGTAAATATCTCCACACAACCCTTTTCAAAACAAGTGACGGTGACTATTGCGAAGATTGCTTGCATAAGTATTGCATAGTATGCGACAGATGCGAAAAATACATATACAAGTACACAATGAACGATGCAATAGATGGTTCACGTTATTGTCCATCTTGCACCGAAAACCTTAACTTACGTGTGTGTGACACATGCGGATTGCACGCTCACAAGCTGCATGCCACTGATGGTGATGAGCATGTATGCGATGTATGTTCTCGGTAGAAGTTGAAAATAAAGAGTTGTGCCACTATTGCAGTGGAATGTAATTTATAACCAAAAAAAAATCATGGAAACAAAAAAAGAATTCAAAGTAAAAGACGGACACGTATTAGTGTTGCGGACTAATGACAAGAACAATCGTTCACGTAAAGGCTTTCAGTATCCACAATCAGGCTGGGTAGAAGCTCCCGACTGGGAGCTTACCCCTGAATGTGGTAACGGCTTGCACGGAGCGTTAAAGGGATGTGGTGATGGTACGTTGTTCGATTGGAGCGATGAAGCCTTATGGGTTGTTCTTGAAGTAGAAGAAGCAGGCATAATACCACTGGACGGACTAATAAAGTTCAAAGGGGGCACAGTAGTGTATGTGGGTGATAGACTGACAGCTACAGAACTTATTGCAAGCGTGTATGGGCACATAGGTATAATTGGTGCAATCGTTAGGTTAGGCATTGGAGAGAAGGCTATAGGTGGTGACTACGCTGTAATTATCGGCGGAAAATTAACGTATATGAAAGCGGGTAACTTCTCTTTAATTGTAGGTGGTGATGAAACAATAGTAGCAGGACTTGACTGGTCTAAGGTTATGGGCGGCAACGGGTCTGTTGTCATGGGCGGCAACGGGTCTATTGTCATTGGTGGCAATGAATCATTATTATATGGCGGGCTCTATTCAGGTGTTGTCGGCGGCGACAACTCAATAGTTAAGGGCGGAGTAGGTTCAAGTGTGAGGGGTGGTAACGGGTCTGTGCTATCGCTGGATTATTATGATGCTAATGAAGACACCTATAAGCCTGTCAAAGGTTATGTAGGCAAAGACGGCATACTACCAGACACAACATACGTGTTAAACGAAGATAATAAGTTTGTTGAATTATTTTATTAAAAAAAATTAAATATTATGGAAACAAAAAATTTAGAATTATACAAAAAATTAAGAGAAGTCCCTTCAGATGCACAGCGTGTAATAGATGGCGGACGGCTGAGAGGTAAGACAGACATCAATCCGCAATGGCGGATTGAGAAGATGACTGAAGTGTTCGGCGCAATCGGGTTTGGTTGGAATTATAAGGTAACACGTTCAGAGCTTGTCTATAATGAACAGACAAGAGAGACGTGCTGCTTCGTTGATGTGTTAAGAGTAGTTAATTTCTTTAATTCAAAACAAAAAACTTTAACATATAATTAACAACTAAAATTTGGATATTAAAATTAATTGTTGTATATTTGTATCATAATTAATAACCCTAAAAAATCAAAATAATGAAAACATACAAACAAAGTATTACTAAAAGAGAGTTTGAATTCATCAGTTCCAACCGAAAAGAACGTACCCACACCTTCAAAGTTGACGGAATAAAGTACAGAACATTTCCGATGATACAAGAAGAATTCGACCAATCCTATTGGTGGACAGGCAATGATTGGAATCAGTTTATGACAACAGACGAATATTATAAACTAAGCAAAGGTTACAAAAGCAAACTTATTTTGATAAAACAAGATTAAAAATGATTTATTATCAATGTTTGAATAAATATAACTTTATATTTATTCATTACTCGATAATAATTGTGTTTCATGTTATATTGTTAACCATTAAGGTGCTGATATTTTTCAGCACCTTTTTTTTAATAAAATTACTCTCAATATTAAATAGGAATATCTGTTCCTATACGTACATATCTTACTATTGCTCCCCAAATAATATCTTCTGTATTTAATCCAACAACAAATATTCTTATATTTGTCATATTAATTTGTATGCCAAAACTAATATTATCAGTAAAATCTGAATATTCAGGCAATATACCTGTAACATTTGGATTACCAACAAATTCAACATTGTTATTAATATTTCTTATGCCAAATACTACTTTACTCCATATAGCACTTGCTGGTGTGCCATTACCATTTGCTAACATATCAATTTCGACCCTCCATACTGTATTTAATGTAATATTTATATTAGTAATTCCAGTATTAACTAATTCCATATATGAAGGTTCGGCATTAGCAGTCAAACGAATCATTGGAAATGAACCCTCTTGTCTTTTTCCCAACATTAATTCTGGGGGACCATATATTTCAGAAAATCCTCTTACTAATGCTAATGGTATATCATTAATTGCTCCTTGACCATATATGATTGAACTATTACCTGTATTATTATTCGTTCTTCCACACATGTACGAAGAATAAGAATTATTATTTTGATTATATCCAATTGTAAATGAAGTAGCATTTGATACTCCATTTGTAGGTAATAATGTCCCTAAATAAACACCACCATGAAATGCATCAAATTTAAATCTTATATTATTTGGTGCTGTAACACATGTAAAACCACCATTACCATCTGACAGTTGAACATCATGAGTTCCTATACTTCCTATCAACGAAGATAATGTTATATCCCATACACCAGTTACAACATTATATGATGTTGCTAATGAATTATTGCTACTAATAATATCATTACATGGTTTTGTAACTTTTACTCCATTTACACCAACACTCAATGTATTGCCATCTAATATTAAATTTGCATATAATCCTAAAGCATCTTCACCTATACTTATACTATTAGTATTTTGATAATTAACATTTGCTAATATTCCATTAGGAGTTGTATTTATTAATACTGTATCTGTATTACCATGATTAACTCCTAACAATGTTGATGGTGTTACATATAATGATGTATCTATTTTATTACCTATATAATCAGGATTATTATCACCTGCATTCATTATTACCATATATGTATCACTATAAGCAGGATTAACATGAAAATCATATTCTCCTTCTCCATTTGGTGTTATTACAATGGAATTATTAGAAGATATAAATGATAATCTACTCCTTACTAAATAATCCATTCTTGTTTCTCCACTATTGTAACTATATATATATTCATCTACACCTATATCACCATTATTAACTGAACTATGTAATACATGTTGTCCACTAGGTGCAGCTATTACAACAGGTAAATGATGAGATTGTACAAATCGTGTAAACCCATCACCAACTTCAAGACTTCTTAATATTGCTCTTTGATCTGTTTCTATTCTTGAATGTCCTGCAACATCATGTGTTGCACTATCTTCAGGATTTAATTTAAACAATACAGATTCAAATAAATCTTTAAATACTGTTGAACGGGGGAAATTACCTGTTCTAAATAATATCCCAGCAGCTCCATCGGGACCAGTGTGAAAATGTTGTTTTTTGTAAATAGCCATAATTTTATGTTTTTAATTCTTTTAATTTAATATGTGTATTTTTTAATATTTAAACTAATTCTTTTTCTTTATTCCTTATTCTTTGTCTTTTTAATATTATCTTACCCAAAAATCAGGTCTTGAGGTCATATTCGGAACTATTGCCATATAATCAATACCATCTTTAATTTGTATTACGTAATTTAAACCTATAAGACTTAACAATGGTAATATATCTATTCCTATACATTTCAATGTTTTTCTAATACATTCTAAATTAAACTCATCTCTATACCATAATGCGTTAGGTACTTCGTCATATGTAATTATATTCAATAGATATTGATTATAATATCTAGTTTGATATCTATACATCAATGACATCAAGTTCCAAAAATAATGAATAATATTTAAATCATTCCAATTGTTTTCTCTTTTACCATATAATTCTTTAATGTAATTTTTTTCTTTAAACTGTTTATCTTTTGTTAGTACAATAGTATAATAACGTGTTTTAATATATTCTAACTGCGTTAAATACTGCTTGCCACAACAATTAAATGTTTTACTATATTCTACTATATCAAACATATTATATCCTCCTTAACATTCAGTACAATTACTTATATTACTTTGAGTGCCATTACAATCACCACATCTATTTGTTAATTCATTTATTTTTTCTATTGTATCTGCTATATGTTGTATAAAATTCATTCTAACAGGGTCTATGACTTCTCCGTTTATACTGTAAATATTATACATATGCATATATATCCCTTGTTCTAATTCAATATATGACATTAAATTAAACCATAATGCATTAATCATATTTAATGTATATCTAAAATTTTCTATTTCTTCTTTTTCCTCTGGGTCACAACTTTGACAACATGGGTCTATTGGTTTACACATTATCTTATCATATAAGGCTTTCCAACATGATTCTATATTACATATTCCATATACTACATATTGATTTGTTGGCAAATCTGCATTAAATACACAATTTCTTACTATTTCATATGATATCATATTAGGTGGATTATTATTATCCCATACAACATTTGTATAACTTCCATAACCTACTTCTATAATATAAACTCCATCATTATTTGGTAATTGAATGTTAGAAAATGTTTCTCCTGCCATAACATCAACATATATACATTCCATAACTTCTTCAGTCATGGACAAATTCCATACTTTTATTAATATTGGTAATAAAAAGTTTGGTTGCTGGTTTATATCAGGTGCTGCTATGTTTTGAACTACATAACTATTACACGCAATATTATATATCCTAGCACTTACACATTCACTATTATATATAGATGTAAAATATGCTGATTCAAATGGTACAGGAACACTATTTGTACAATATATATTAAATTCATTAAAATTAGTACAATCTAACTGTTCCCAATCGGGACTAATATCTGTAGGTTCATTATTTGTTAATACTAAACTTTGCCAAAAATATCCATTATGATATACTATACTCCCTTGATCCCATACACTACCTGGTGTCCATCTCATAACAGCAAACATATAAACATGATACTGTCCCGTATTTACTATTGGAACTGTCCATTCTGCATTCGTATTGTTATTTCCAGGATTACTTAAATCACAACCTATTAACCCAGAAATAGGATGAACATAAAATAGTGCTAATCCAACATCTTCTCTTTCTACTGGTAATTCAGCAGATTCCCAAAGAGCCTGTTCACGTACATTAATATAATCACAAGTTCCGCCTTGTATAATAATAAATTGTAAAGATTGATTATGTGCCATAATATTTTATTTATTTTCTTTTTCAAATGAATTAATAATTTCTTGTGTATCTTTTACTAATCCTCCTCCTGGTAAATAATATAATAATCTAATAGGATCATTAATTCCTGTTTCTATAAATCTTTGAAATGCTCCATACATTGGAAATGGAGACCTTTCTATATCTGATACATTGTTCCATACACTTGTATCTATTAACCATCTATGTAAGTCAAGATAATATCTTCTTCTTTCATCTTCATCTCTAAATTTACCAAATAATGCTTTTAAAATTAGCAATAATACTATCCATAATAATGAACGAGATAAATTAGCTTTACTTGCTTCTGATAAATTTTGTAATTCTGAAAATCCTTTAAATCTGTGTTCTTTAAATACATTAAATGCTTGTATCCAAGATTGTATAACACCCACAACCTCTCTCATCTCTTTTACAGAATAATAATTACCTTCTTCATCTTGTTTAACAACCCTTCTTGATAATACTCTAGACAATCCAGGGTCTGTTCCTAAACCCATATTTGCTAAATTATCAAATACAAATCTTCTGAATTTAGCAAATTGTCTTCCTAAAATATCATGTGTTATGTTTGCTGCAGCATCAGCTGACATAGAACCTATAACCCATTTATCCGCTAAAGTTTTCATCATAACAGCTTCCTGCATATCATAACCATATTTTAATTCTGTATCTGATTCATCCATTAATCCTTGCTCTACAAGGTCATTTTTTATAGCTGCTTTTAAAACTTTTCCTTTTTCTGTTAATACTCCATCTTCATACAATCTTTTATCATTTTTTTCATCATACTTTATAACACCATTTCCATTTTCGTCTATATGGTATGTATGAGCATCCCATGAACCATCTTTTATTAAATAAGATAACATTACAATATGTCTCCATGCTTCATCAGTAAATTGCAATGCGATATATCCAACTTGATCATTAAGCGCATATTTTTTAGATACATTTTGCACAGCAGAATTTAATGTTTCATATGCGCTTGCATTTGCAATTTGATAAAAAGAAGCCCAATGTACAACTCTTTCATATTCCCTAGCATATATAGCAGACGCTTTCATTATGTCTGTTAATGTAGGCAATCCTTCTCCCCTTCCAAATATATTACCAGCCCCCCATAAAATAGCATTAAATAAATTATATGAAAATGACTTTAATACTAATTTAGGTCTATATGCTATTAATGAAAAACTCATAGCACGTGTAGCCATATCAACTCCTGCCATAATATTAACTTTAGGAGATTTTTTCCCCATCCATAAGGTTAGTTCTCCATCAATTCTTTTTCCTTTAACCATTGATTCCCAATATTCTTCTAAATATTCTTTTAATCTTTCATATGATTTTTTATCATTACTTGCTGCAAATTGCCACATATCATTTATCATAGCTAATGCTGCTTTATATACAAATTCAGATTCTCTTGAGTGTATTAATTGTCTTATAGATGACATCACAGCATAATTAGTAATTGTTTCTAGATTAGTTGACATTCTATCATTTTTTTCTTTGTCAAATAACCTATATTTATTGTCACCTTGATACTCTATTCCTGCCATTTGTAATAATATATCATGGGACAATTGATTACTAAATGTATTTCTTAGCGTTCCTAATTCTTCAACTAAAACTTGATCCTCAAATATTGTATTTATATCAACAGATTGTTGTTTAAATCTTTCATAACCTGCTTTAATTTTGCCAGATGCTGTTAATTCAGAAGCTGATTTTGAAATTACAAATACTTGTCCTGTTTCTTTTCTCCATCCTTTTTTTAATATTGATTCTTTTGCTTCTGCTTTGGTAACTTTATTTGCTTGATCTACATTTGTTGCCGCATTCTGTAAGTCTATAAATTCAGCCTCTATCAAAGCATTTTCAACAGCCTCCATAATAAAATCACCAAGTGCTAAATCATCTTCTGTTAAATTCAATCTATTAAGTTCTTCTCTTTTTTGTGATTCAGTCATGCCTTTAAATATTTCATGACCATTAAAATATATATATGGTAATTTAAATTTTATTCCATCTTGTTCTTTTGTAATAAACATATGTTCAAATGTCTTTGAACCAATATCACTCATCTTAGGCAATACACTTGTTCTGTTTTTCCATACAGGTTTTAACACTTTATGAAATTCATCTCTGTATTTCCTAAAATGATGAATTACCAATCTTTCATTTGTCTGTATTGAATTAATTGCCCATTGAACAACATCAGATTTTATATTATGTGGTAATGCTAATTTTTTTATTATTTCATGTCTAAATCCCATTTCTTTTTCTGCAGCCTGATTCAGCTGCTCAACTGAATAACCAATATCGTCAAGACTTTTATATTCATTTGCTATTAACTTATATTCAGGGTCAGCCATAAGTGCAGATGAAGATGATGTTCCATAATAATTTTCTAAGTACTTCATTCTTGCTCTAAGAAAACTTTTCTTTTCAGTTTTGGTCATTGAAAAATATTCTGTAGATTTCCCTTTTATAAATTCTTCTGTATCTGATGAATAATACACTCCATTATAGTAAAATGTTTTAAGTTTGTCTTCAGCACTTTGATTAAGCCAAGTATATTTATTATCATTAGCTTTCTCTATAATATTTTTAATTTCTTCATTTTGTATCAAATTAAATAATGCAGGAACATTTTTTATATATCCAATTGCTTTCATTAATACATTTAATTCTATTGGAGCAGGTCTAAACTCTCTTGTCATCTCTAATGTTGCAATTGTTCTTATTCGTAAATTCTTAATATTGTTTGCTAAATGAGCAACAACAAATCCAAGCATTAAATTATTAATAGATGATGAATTATTTCTTAATGCTGCTCCATGCTTAATAACATCTTTATCTTGTACTGATTCAAATTTATTAAAAATATTTTTTTCCTTTGATGGACTTATATGATTAACAATTTTTTCAAGAGAAAACAATGATATTTGAACAGATGGATCATCTCCTCTTGGGTCGTTATGTAATACTACTAAAACATTTAATTCTTTAATAAGATTTTTATCAATAAAACCAAAAACACTAGGATATTTTTGTACAATATCTTCTAATCTAAATACATCATGAACTCCTGTACTAAATCCCATTATATCTGCAATTTTTTTTGCAGTTGATACATTATACTTTGTATTACCATATCTTGTTTTAAAAGTATCTAATATAACATCAGCAGCAGGATTATTTGTAGGTGATATCCTTCTGCTTGATTGTGTTGCTGCAATTTTATTACCTACTTCAATCCATGTATCCAATTGTTTATCTGTAACTGTTAAAACTAAATTTTTAATAGAAGATATACTTTCAGGTGTTATTCCATCTTTAGTAACATCTATTTCTATTTCATATCCCATCATACTCCACACCCATTGTCCATTAATCTTCTTATATGAAAACTTATTAAAATGAGACTTGATAAAATCTTCAATCTCAACAGAAGTCATTTCTTCAAATTCTTTTCTTTTAATAACATCATTTTTTAAAGCATTCTTAAAGTCAGATATAGTAGTAATAATATTTTCAGTACCAACATTATTTTCCATGTACCCATTTAAATCTCCTTGTACTTTTAATTGTTCTAATGTCTCCCCATAAATTTCAAAAGGATTGTTACCATTAAATATATCATTAACAAACGCATTAAATATTGAATACAAGTTTGATGATGGTATATCTATATCAGACAATGAAGATATCATATCAAATTCATTTCTCACATGCATATATATATTTGCTATATTATCCCCAAATAATTCTACTATTTCGGAATAACTCATATCATTTAATGATAATTCATTAGATACAAACTTCATAAAAGCAGGCAATGATACAAATCCAGCAATTATTGCTGCTGCTTCTTCCGCAACAGATTCATTAGGATATGATGCTAATCTTTTATTAACAAGTTTAGCAAAAGGAGTATCAGATTTTAAAAAATTTTCTACCTTTTGAATAATTTCATCATATGTATTTATATCTTTAGACTTTAATACCTTCATCCATAAATGAGAAAATTCATGCATATAGGTATCTATTGTAATCTCATTTGCATTATAATTAATATCACCATCAGAATACCATCCTAAAACTTGTTTATCTCGATACTGTGGCGTTTTATTATGAAAATGAATTAATACATTATTCCTATCTCCAATGTGCTTAAATACCCCCTGTAAGGCTTTTTGTGTAGTAACATTTAACTTCTGTTGTACATAATTTAATAAACTCTTTGTAATATTAGTAGGATTTGTTCCAGATAACTGCTCATACTTATATTGCAATAATTCAATTGTATCTGCTCTTTTCTTTATATCTTCATTTATATAACTATCTGTTTCTGTTAATGTTTCATTTTGTATTTTTGATATAGTATCATTTAATCCATTTTTAACAGGAATATATAATGAAGCATTATATGCTTTTGCTCTATTAAATATTTCATCCCTTATCTTATCTTCAAATATTTGTTGAGATATTACCTGTCCATTATATAATACACATTCCATATAATTAGCAATTTATATTATTAGCTTCTCCATTATTTTTCTTTATATCTGATATAACCTGAGCATTAACTTCTGAACTTAATAAATCATTGATTTCATTAGTTGTTTTCTGAATATCTTCTATATGTTTTTTCATATCCATAGAATTATACTTTTCAGCTTTCAAAAATACCATATTATTTGGTATTCCATCAACTTTTACTTTTCCTTCTTCAAACCTTATTCTAGTTTGTTTAATAAATTCTGATAACTTCATAACTTTCATTACCATATATCCACCAGGTCTAATTTGATATGTTGAAGTTATCATATCAGAATATGTTTTTACTTGTTGCATCGCTTTATTCATTGCATCTGATTCAAGACCTTTAACATCTGCTTTATATGTCTTATAGTCTAATACATAATGAACAAACATCCCTTTTTCTCTTGTTATAAATACTGTATCTGTTGTTCCTTGTACCTCCATATTGCCATACTTTTTAAATGCTGATATGTCATTAAGTCCAACTACACTAACTCTACCACCAGGATTAACAATACTTTGTATATCATTAAGTTTTCTACTTAACATTATAGCTCTAATATATTCTACACCTATAGCTCTCAACATAGTATCATTGTTAATATATTCAATGATTGGATTATCAATGCCTAACTTACCATATTCTTCCTTAACAACTTTAACAAACTCATCAATTATAGGAGAATTTACAATCTTAGCATATTCTTCTACAAGAATTACATTTGGCAACATTGGTATAAATTGTTTTAACACTCTGTCTGCTATATTGCCATCACTAATTGCAAGTTTAGTCCTTAAATTCATTTCATCATATGAAACATCTTTAAGTACATTATTAATGTCTGTTTGTGAATTTAATACTGTAGTTACTCTTAGCCTTTTAAAATTAGAATCTCTTACGTGTACATAATAATTTCCCTTTCCAACAAAATTATCATTGATTGATTCATTTATTCCCACAACTTCTTTAGCTTTATCATGAACTGTTGCAATTCCTTCTGGTTTTTGTTTTTCTTCAACTTTAATTTCCATTGGAATTACTTGTTCTTCTTCTGTTGCTCTTATATAAATATTTGTTTCATTCACTGCAGTAATTACTACACGTATTCCCGCATTAGTCATATATGTAACATACTCTTGTTCTATCTTTTTATCATCTGGTGTATAATTATGTCCTCTGTATAATTCTACTCTTGTAGAACCTTTGGTAATTAATTCTGCTATTTGTTTTTCATTTAGATTTTTCATTACACGATCAACAGATCCCATCCTTTCTGTTTTACTATGTGGCAATGCATTCTTTACTGCAACATTCCATACAGGCATACCAATAAATTCAAATGATCTTCCTTCATCTGTTACTTCATCTATACCAACTAATTTAACAATCTCATCTTTATTATTGTATTTTTTTACTGTTTTATTTTTTATATATGTTTTTTTAGTATCTGTCAATTTCATTCGTTCAAGGAGCTTTGATTTGACAGTATCACTATCTTCATTATACTCTGCATATAATATATCATCACTTAGTGCTATGTTCTCCAATATAGTATCAAAAGAAGCATTTTCTAAAAATTGTTGTGCTGTGGGAAAATAAGGAACTAACTTTTCAAATATATCTGGACCAATAACATCATATAATGAAGATTTTTTTATCTTCATTTCATTTAATATTAATTCATATATAGCAAACATATCTCTTATTTCTTCGGGTAATGCTCTAAACATTTCCTGTATAGACATAAACATAGTTACACTTTCTCTCAACTGAACAGAATCTCTTATTACCAACAATTGATTATAATTTTCACCATATACTGTTACATAATTAAAAAAGTTATCTCCTTGAAATTTTTTTAGTGATTCTTCTATAGCAGTAGTATCTTTAACATAATAACTATTTTTTAAATTTGAAATAATCATATCTCTTGTTTCTATTGCACGTTGATTTTTAGGATCACGTGAAAGCACAAGATTGGCAAAATTTAGTGCATTAAGATATTCTGCAAAATTCATAATATAAGATGGAAATCTTTTAATAAATCTACTACGACCTGTAATAGCTGACCTCAAATCTATATTTTTATATCCTTCATTGTTTTCATTTACTTTAATTCCACCTTCTATAAGTTCAAAATATTCCATATTAAAGCCAGATGAAAATATTGGATGAGAATCAATAAACTTATTAAACGCTTCAGATAAAAACATACTGTTTATAGCATTTTGAAAGGCATAAAAACGAGATTTATTTGTAGATATACCAATTCCTAAATTTTTCATTATCCTCTGTCTTATGTCTTCTATTTGCTTTGAATTAGTATGTATGGTTTCAGATACAATACTATTTCTATATTGATGGATCATTGCATGAGTTCTCATTAATGGCATAACCTGAAACAAATTACCTATCTTAAAAATTTTATTTATGTGTTCTATCATGAATAAATAAGCTCCCTTTACTTCATCTTCCATTCTAATATAAATATCATTATTAACAGCCTCCCATTTTACTAATCTATCTACAACTTCATCATCATGATTCAATAATTCTTTTCCAAATCCTGCTTCTGTAAAATCAATCGAATCAAATGGCTTTCCAAAGGCATTTTCAACTAACCTAATAAGACTATCTTCTTCATATGATTTTGATTTTACCCCATCCATTACATCAGTCAAAAATGTTATTCTTTTAAATATCTCACCAGCCAATGAATATTGCTGTAAAATATAATAAACATATTTTCTTATTTCTTTTTCATGACCTAATGAATTTTGTAAATAAAGAAAAGCTCTTTGAACAGCCTGTTGTTTTTTCTCATCACTCAATTTCTCTGATGATTCTATTCCTTTAACCATATTGTGATACTGTGCTAATATTTGATCTTGTGTTTTAAGTTTATAGAATTTATTTTGTATTTCATTAATATTATCAGGTTTTTCAAAAAAATAACTCTTTCCACCAGATTCAACATATGCTTTCTTTGCCAATAACATAAATGTTGTTGTTATTCTTCCATTAGTTGTTAATCTATTATTACGATCTATTTCGTCATATATTTCTCTTACCAAAGGATGATTCATAAATTTAACAATTCTTTTCATTGAATTATTACCATAAAGCATAGCTGTTATCTCATTGGTAGCATGACGACTTAATCCCGTTTTCCCAAGCATAGCTTGTTTAACATTATCAATTGCTGCCTGTAATAAAATAGCTTTTTGAATAATATCTTTATAGTTACTAACATTGAAAAAATTTCTTACTATATTTGAAGCCTGTTCAAATATCCCATCATAGGATTCATTGTGTAAAATATTTTTTGATAAATCACCCATCTTTGCAATTTTTATCAACATTGCAGTTGTTGTTAAGATATTTGCATATCTATCAATAGCTTTTTTCCCTTCATAATTTTGCTGTCTAATTGTATGAGAAGATTGTGGAGTATTTATGGAACTTTTAATCTTATTGTGATTTTTAACTACATCAAGTTCTTCTAATTGTTTTGTTGATATGGAAACTCTTAGATCACCATTTGCTGCTAAATTATCATATGCTTTGTTAATCATTGTTAATACATTGTCCAAGTGCACTCCATGAGTATATTCTTTTTCCCCAGTTTTTTTATCATGTACATAATCATCCAATGAATATTCATATCCATATAAACGGTCAATATCAAAGTCAGAATCATCCCATGCAATTTTTTTGCTTGATGTTATGGCACTATTATCAGACCTAAATTCAACAACAACATATAAACCACCAGATGATAATGTAGATGTTGGCTTTCTATATAACTGTAAATCTAATGATTTTTTAAAACTATTTATCTTATCAAGATGATTAGCAAACTCTTTAGAACCTTCAGTTTCCAATAATGTTGCATTTTTAACATCTTTAATATTACCTTTTTCATTAAATATTTTTACCCCATTATACATTCCATCTTCGCTAATATCCATAATATTAATTGTTAGTACTTTATCCTGCACTTTTACATCCATAAGCATAAGCTCTGCCATGTAATGTTCGCCAGGTCTAATACCAAATTTATGCATATTAACTGTTTGAGCAATAACTTCACCTCTCGTTGCTTTTCCATTTTTCACTCCCATTTCTTTCAATGCTCTTGGCTTTGAAATAGTTAATTTATCTGCTGAATATCTTTGCATTAAAGTATCAAGTCCATTTTTAGTAACAGTCATTGTACTTTTATAACCATCATCGTTTAATATGGTAACATCATATACTTTATATAAAACATCCACAACTTGGTTATATCCTGTTCCAGTAAACCTTATTTTAGCAGATGATTCTGTTATCATTTTACTTAATGACTGTATTACCTTAGAATTTATATTAGCAAATTGAATCAAGTCAAAGCGTTTTCTTGTGGCATCTAATAAATCTATTGCAGTTCCAACTGTCATAGTTTGTTCCATCCCTGTTCTAGTTTTCGACAATGCTTTTTCCATAATAGATTTTGCAGTAAAATTGGCTTCATCCAACTTACCATCTTTATTCATCCCTAATTTTTCCATTGACTTTAATATAGCCACAGATAATTCAGTTTCCATTTGTAATGCATCATCAGGATTAAGTGCTCCGCTTCCTAAATGATATGCCTGTTTAAATAATACTTCACCTCTGCTATTCTCAATTTCACTATCAGGATTAAAAATCATTCTTAAACTTTCAGTATGAAGACTAATTGTATTTAGTTGTTTTGCTTCTAAAATATTATCCAAAGTAATATTATTAACATTCCTTGCACCTATTTTAATAGCAGAAGGATGTGTTATTGAAACAATAACATTTTCTATTATTTTTGGATTTGATTTTCGCATATCCTGTATAACATTATATGCATATTCCACAGCAGCAGCAAATGCATGATCCCTTCTTTTTCCTTTATTTACATTATCACTATATATTTCAATAAATTTATCTGCCAACGACTTATCGAATTGAGCTAAAGCAATATATTCTAATGCAAGATGTTTTTCAGGAGATAGTAATACATCTTCAGGTGTAATAGATAATTGACTATCTTTTTTAATAACAACTTCATCAGTATGCCAATTATAGTCTGCATAAGCAAACTTTAATGCTGTAGCTGTTAATCCTGATAATTTATTTCCAAAACTGTTCAATAATAACATTCTACCTATTGCTGTATCTATTGAAGCACCATCCGTTATTGTTGCTATTTCTTCAACAGTAACCTTTTCTGAATCTTCTACAGCCATATTATACATTTCTACCATTACAGGTATTTCTGTATCTTTTAATATTGCTACTTTATATGTTTCTCCTAATCCTGTTTCTGATGCAGTTGCATTTTCTCCTGGAGTTTCAAACATTTTCTTTCTTATTGAATTTACTTCTGGAGATGTATAATTAAATGCATGCCCTGATATTGCATGATCCATTGCTTGATTAACAAAATGATAATACAAATAATAAAAAAACATACCAGGATTATAAATAGGAGCTTCATTTGTTCCTTTTCTTAATATAACTCCTGAACCATCAGTTCCAATTATTGAACTAAAGAACTTATTAACATCTTTGTTTGTTCTATTCTGTTTTAATACATTATATATATAATTTTGATAAATATTCATTTCTACCCCAAACATCCCCCATAATTTATCTGTAGCTTCTTTCATGGTAGTAGGATTGAACTTCATTATTGATTCTGTCTTATCTGTTCCATACATGCTCACACCATTATATACATAATCATCTACTGTAAATCTTTCAAATCCTCCTTTCTCTTTATATACTGATTGTGTATTAAATGAAGCTGCTGTACCTAAAATTAATTTACCATTAGATAATTTTATGTCTTTACCATCCACTGCTCCCATCTCCAATAACTTATCATACGTATTTTTAGAATCTCCATAAATTGTTTCAAGTCTTTTTAATATGTCATTCATTCTCAGTATAACATCCTTGAAATGATATTCGTGTGCTGTTTCTTCAAGATTCTTACTATAAACCGCAAATTTTCCTACATATTCAATAAGACCTGTTACAAGACCTAACTCAATAAGGTAATCTTGTTCTCCTTTGGCTGAACTTTCTATATTGGTCTTAACAAGCAATGACTTCATTGAATCCAATAAATTTAAAACACTATTGACATGAGATACATGGCATGACATAAAAGCGTTTTTTAACAATTTCAATGTATATTTCATAGGATTATTTAATGATACATTCTCATTTAAATTTATTGGTTTTCCGCTAGTAGTCTCTGCTAATGCTTGAAGGAGATAATATTTCATATTACCTTCAACTTCATATAAAAATAGATGATTATTATCTCCAAACACACTTTTACCTATAATAGCATCATCTTTTTTTAATCCTGTAATAACAGCTGTTAATTCTGCCATTAAAGCATCTCCTGGCTCCATATCAGTAACACCCCTTCCATATTCTACATAATCTGTTACATGCGCCATTTGATATACATCAATCAGTGGATCATCATTATCACTAGGAAATAGAGGATTAAATAACATAGTTAATGCTCTATTTCTATTTTCTGAAGCATATCGAACTTCTGCTTTTGCTTTTCTTAATCTTGAATATTTTTTTGGAAGTGCCCTACTTCCTACAAATTGCTTTACAACTTTTGCTGAATTACCACTTTGAACATTATATGCATCAACAGTACCATCAATTCTGTAATTCTTGTTATGTGACATTTTCATCTCATGTGAAACTTCATATAGAACATTAAAAGTAATATCAAAATTCAAAGGAGATGGAGTAATATTATTTCTTTGTTCTTCAACATTAATATCTTCTTCAGGAACATTCATTATATCTATATCAGAGGTTAAATTTTTTGAACCTCTAAATTGTTCAATTAATTCTCTATAAAACTGAGATATTTCCTTAATTGAATTAAGTACAGGTGTTATTTTTTCTTCAAGTTCTTTTGAATATATATCATTATATTTAAGAACACCTATTAAATCATCTATTTTCTTTTGTAAACCATTACTTATATTTTTTGGGTCTCTACTTCTAAACACAGGAATCCATAAATCAGAAACAAAATCTATTGCTTGTCCAATACCCCCATCTCTAACAGGATGTCCTGCAGTAGTCTTATTAATCTTACTAATAAGATTTTTTATGTATTGTCCTTGAGTACCTAATTGCACAGATGTTAAAAAACCTGCAACAGTAACTGGCAAAAATCGACCGCTACTGTTATGCATTACATTACCTATAGCACCCGAATACTTAACATAATTTTCCAAAATATCCAACATTTCAGTTGTCCTTGTCCAAAACCCTATACTATTTAATATTTCAGAAAAATAATGTGCCATAAATGAAGGTTGAATATCTTTATTATATTCTGCCAACACCACACCATTATATGTAGTTTTAAATGTTACTAATGGTAGTTCCCCATCAGTAGTTCTTCCATAAATTGATACACCTTCTCCATCTTTCCTGACATGATATTTTTGTGTTAAACTTGTTCTACTAAATAATTGTATAGCCTTTTCTGTATATGTTGAACCATTATCATATATTTTTTTAATAATAGAATTCTTTTTATTAGATTTATATATACCAAGCTCTGAACTATCTTTAAATCTTATACCAGTTCTAGTATTTATTAAAGCAACATTTCTTCTTGTGATAGACTGCATTTGAACCTTAAACGCCACCACAAACATTTCTAAATGAGATTTTACTAATTTATTATCAGTTTTTTTCATTCTACCCCATATAGATGTTGGGTTAGAATTATTTATGTCTGCTTCATTATACAAATATTTAGCAACAGTCATCAATTGATCTGCCATAAAATTATAATGAGAAGCACCTTTAACTTTAACTTCTGATAACGCAGCATTTTCTATTTCCTTAGCCATCTGAATTAATCCTTCTTCAATATTTGTAGTTTTAATCCTACCTAACGCTACAGCTTCAGAAATAATACCTGCAATCTTATAAATAGCATTGTTATTTATATATGGAAGATTAGAATATAATTTAGAACCACTATCTGTATCTAAATATGTATTCTTTCTTACCTCTTTATATGTAAACATTTCAACAACAAGTCCTGACAACAAATCTCGTATAGGATTTGACATTGTTTCTATGGCAGGCTTCAAATTAGATTCTCTAAACAATATATTATAATCTTGTTTTGTCTTGGCATTAGGAAATAATGTTTTAACAAACGCATTAATCCTGTTATCTAGTTTTTTATCACTTAATCCATAAAATAATCCATAAAAATACAAATCATAATCTCTTAAATGTTCTGGAACAATTCTTTTATATTCTGTTGGCGACATAGTTCTTATATCATATATCTGCCCTGTTTCTGGATTTCTAATTTTAAATGTATTTTCATTAGAATTTTTTAACGTATTTTTTATTTCTTGCTTTAGTTCATTTATAGAATCTTCTATTGATATATGAACATTAGAACCATCACCTTGTCCATATATTGTACCATTTAATATAGCATTTTTTGCGAACTTACTTATCATTACTTTAGAAGTATTGTCTTTAAACATTTCATATACTTCTAATAATTCTTCATTATTTAATTGATCTTCGCTATTATCATATTCTTCATAGTTTTCTGAATTGTCTATTTCTTCCATATATGCATCACCATAAACAATTGAACGATCAACATTTATTTTATTTGCATAATACCCTTTTTGAATATATTTTACTAAGGAATCATAAGAAGATACTTTAGTTTGGTCAGTAAAAAATGCCATAAAACGATCTACCAATCTTCTCATAAATCTTACGAGTTTTCCCCATAATGAAGTAGGCTCAGGTTCTGTTTCCATCGCCATAAATTCATTTGCCATCATTTCTTCTATATCATCGTAAGTTTTATTTTCTACAGAATAATTACCTTTTGCAATTTGGTTGCTTTTATATTGTTCAATAACTCTAACTCTTGATTCATTAGTTATACCATATCTAAATATTAAATGAAATATCTCATGTTGAATAACACCTTTTGCAATTTTTCCATTATGCATTTTAATATGCATTTTAGCATTAGATATAGCACCAACAACTCCCTTTCTAAATTTATCTGTATTCCATACAATATTATCAAATTCACTTTGACCTATTTGTGAAACAGCTAAATCAATAATTTCATTTGTAATATCAACCCACTCCACTTCAGAATTATCTCTCTCCATGAATGCCCTTGTTTTCTTTTTCAATGATTCTGTACTTTTATCAATAGATGGTTCTTTTGGTTTTGTATCTAAATCAGTATCTTTTGTATCTATACCAGTATCTCTTAAACTTGAATCAGCACTTTCTAATCTTGAACCACTATCTTTTGGTTTTGGCATATCTCCTAATTTATTTACATCTATAAACATATTATTTGTTATACCAAACACTCTTGTATATAAATTATTAAATTTTATTTCACCTTTATCCCATGCAGGAACATATAATTGTTCATGATTATTACTATCTTTTAAAAAGTCTTCAAGCCTTTCTATATATTCTTTTATGTAAGATAATGTTGTTACATCATCTAATCTCAATTTTGCATTAAATTGCGTTGTCATACCAACAGCAGACCTATTAGCGGCAATATACATCATTCGCAATGCTATATTGTCTGAAAGTTTTTTATATTCTTCATCTGTTATTACGCCAGATTTTAACTGTTTTAATATTTCGATATCTTCTTTTAGTACAGTTAAATAATTATGATCCATTTCTGTTTTGTCTTTCAAATTAATTGTGTTTGCAATTGCTACTATATCGCTCCCAAATTTATTTTTCGACAAAAATGTAATAATAATCTTCTTGTCTTCACTCATACTTGGATTCATTGCTGAATCTATATCTAATGCATCGACTGGTACAATACCTGACGAAGCCATATGATGTGTCATATGTACATGATCATCTCCCAATATATCTTTAAATTCTTCAGATGTATATGTTTTTCCTCCTTTAAAATAATTTGCCATCCTATAAACACCATCTAATTGTTTATCTATAGATGTATTTGATGAAGAAACATAAGATGACTTATATTCAGATTTCATTTTTTCAATAACAGCAGTATCTGATATATCTGATGAACCATTGTTAAATGTATAAACATTTCCTACTTGAACCCATCCTTCAGAATCCGCCATTGAATTAATTAAATTATATTCTTCTTCATTCTGAATATTTAGCATATTAATATTAACCATAATCTTTATTTGATTATAGAAACCAACAGTTTTAACCTCAACATCTTTTTTATATTCATGACTAACAGCATTTACATAATTTTCGGGAATATTTGAATATATTATTTTAATGACTTTAGACGAAGAATCTTTTAAAAGTGACCCATCATATGCACCCTGTAATAATTTTGTCTTAATAGCCTTTATTTTGCCTAATACAAGTTTATTTTTTGATGATACCTTATTCCAATCAGATTCTGATACTACTCCTGGCGTTATTGCATAATTATAATTATCTCTACTAACATATGTATCTGATCTATATGCTTCTTCTGTTATTGGATTTTTTTCAATTAAATTATCAATTAATAAAGGACCATGCTCTGCTGTCATTACCTTTTCCACATCTCCTTCCATATAATGGAATAATACAGTAACAGATACTGATTCTCCATTAATATATGCCATTGCTTTATATCCTGATTCTTGAAAAATAAAATTCTTTTTATTTTCTTTCTTTGTTTTTTTATTTGTAGATTTTCTTTTCCCTTTTCCTTCGCCTTCCTTTTTTCCTTTGTCTTTCTCTTTTCCTTTGTCTTTCTCTTTTCCTTTGTCTTCCTCTTTTCCTTCGTCTTCCTCTTTTCCTTCGTCTTCCTCTTTTCCTTCGTCTTCCTCTTTTCCTTCGTCTTCATACAAATAATTATATCTACTATAAAATACTATACGATGAAGGTCTGGAAACTCATTTTTATTTTCTAATCTTATTAATTCTTTATTAGCTTCTGCTATTTCTTTAATTTTATCTGAAGTAGGTTTTTCGTATATCTTAAAAGATTTATCTGTTTTTTTATTTAATGATTTAGCATTATCCATGATTGAACCAACAAATCTCATTGCCCTAGATGTTGCAGTTGTCATCATCATTGGATATACAGTCTTATCAACAGGCACTAATCTATTACGAGTATCTGCAGGTTCTATTGCTACATATACTTCTGAAACTTCTCCTCCCTGAATAGAACGTAACAAATTAGGGTCAGTGCTAAGCAAATTATTATATAGTACCCTTACTCCGCTTATATCATTACTAAATACACCTGGATGTTTTTTCCTATACTCATCAAATGCTTCTTGTGTTTCAAATACAATTATTGCTTTTTCACCAATCGCTTTTCTTCTTTTTATATAATCTTCTACAATTTCATCTATTGAAGAATAATATTTACCACCATCTCTTATACCATCAGATGATTCCTCATAATACATTGTAGGAGGCGTAGGAACAAGATTACCAACCCATTGTGAAGAAAATACTCTTTCACCCCACCACCTGTTCAGTTCACTTATTATAGTATTACCACTCCTAAACGAATATTGTAATGGCATAGTATGAATTGTTTGCATAGCTACATTCATCCCTGATGCTTGAGCAGACATATCTTTTGGATGCACTTGTATCTGTTGATTATCTCCTAAAAATAAAAATCCAGTATGTTTATTAATATTTGATGCTTTATGTAATTTTCTTATTTTTTTCAACATTTGATCATCCAATCTTCCTGCTTCATCTAAAATAACCAAATCAGATGAATTAATAATGTATGAATTATCATCAGAATTACCATCTTTAGATAATACATCTTGCAATAAAGATTTTTTAACTTCAAATGTTATTTTTTGTTCACTATTTTTATTATATTCTCCAAATACTCTATTAATAGAATTTGTAATCTTTTCTATCAAATCTATATCAGACGCTACAACAGATAATTTTACATGACTTAACCCATTATTAATTGCATATATCAACGCACTTAATCCTGTCATCTCTGTTTTACCAGTTCCTGCATTTCCTACTAATGTTACACCATGATTCATAAACATAGTATCATCGTTTTCAAACTTAGGATACATTGATGATTCATATTTTGCTATAACCTTTGCATACTCCGTTTTTAAGTTTCCATCTTGCATCTTTGCATATATTTCCTTAGCTTTTTCTATAGTTACAACTTCTCCATTCTCATCTACCATTCCTATAGCTTGCTTATATTTTCCCATATCATATTGAATAACAAAGTCATCAATATATTTTTTTTGTAAAACAGATTGTATATAAATCTGTACTAACTGTTGTTCAAGTGAAGGAATATATGTATTTAAATTTTCTATTGCTGAAGTTATATTATTTTTAAGTAAACTCATATCACTATTAATCATAGTGTGCAAATAATTAACCATCCAATGATATGATGGATTATAGTTTTGTGCTTTTTTACCTTCAGTAAATGCGTCTTTTATACTTGACACTCCTTGATGTAATGGGTCCACTATATTATACGCCATATGATTTCTAAAATAATTAAGGAAATAAACATTCTTTGAATTACTATCATTCATCACTGGGGTAAAATAGATATCCATCTGCAACTTAATCCATTCTTTAATATATTCTTTTGCACCAGGATTTTCAACATCTGTGTACGCTTTAAATATTGCTCTTTCTAATACTTCAATAGCACTATTAATTAATACTCTATTTCTTTGAGACATTTTATCTGTATTATATCCATTTTCTCTAAGTTCATTTTCTTCTCTAATGAGTTTCTTATTAAACCCAATAAGCTCTTTTATCAAATATTCAATATTGCCAATCTTTGCTTTTTTTAACAACTGAACACCAGCTGTCAAAGGTTCATTACCATCTGTTAATGCTGTTATCCAAAAACCTAATTTTCTCTTAGCTTCTGATGAAGCAATAATTTCAGCTATAGAATTTTTATATACATCTGTTTCTTTTAATTGTTCTATAAGTTTATTAACATCATTTTCTAAAACTTCTATTTCTTCTTTTATAGCTTCATTTGCTATCTTATCATCATTAGTAAGTACATCTTCATCATATATTCTTTCTCCATCTTTATCCTGACGAAAATCAAGTACATTTTCTTTAACCTTGCCCATCGCACTATCAAATACTCTCCTAGCTTTTATTAATGCTAATGCATCTATCACATTATCTAATGCAATCATATTAGCCTCAATATCTACATCTACCTTTTTCACATTTCCATTTTCATCCAAAATATTATTTCTTACGTTATTGTATATCATTAATCCACGTAAATATAATATTTCCTCAATGGACATTTTGGATGAATCTGCAACATAAAAATTCAATTTATTTCCTTCTTTACCAGGACTAGATATGCTAATATTGCTATCTACATGATTAATATTTTTCTCTATACCAGGCAATTTGCCACTATCTATTTCTTTTGAAATCCTATTAAACTCAAAACCATTTCTACTTAATAAATCCAACAATATCTGTCCATTTTGAGTACTTCCATCAATAACAAGTCCTCCTTTACCTGCATACAATTCTAATATATTTATTAAATCAATATTTGCATCATCTTTATTAGAATATCTTAATCCTTTATCGCTAAATGTTTTATTTATATTATTTCTTAATTCAAGTGCTGCTTCATATGTTAAATCACTTACATCTAAATCTGGATCAACAACATATTCCATTCCTTCTGATGCTGCTAATTGCTTATGTAAATCAATATATTTTCTTTCTGCTATCCTTGATAGTAACATATTACCTTGTTCAATAATAGATGATAAACGTACACCACTAAGATTAACACTAGGATCTGCTTTTTTAAGTGCTTCAGAAATACTAATCTCAATTGAATCAAATATTGATACTAACTCATTAACACTATTATTATGGTCTTCTAATACATCTTTATTAAAATTTTCACCAACACTAGTCCATGTTTTCTTTACTTCATTATATTTAGGCATACTTTGCATAACCTCTAATGCAATATTATGCAATAACTCTTTCTCTTTTTTGCTTCCTGGTTTTATCTTTTTTTCTTTTAACAGTTTCTCATGATTATCACGTAATTGTTTTAACTGTTGTTTAGATATTTCTTCTGCATAAGCATATGCCCTTATTCTATCATTTGCTTGTTTACTAAATGGTTTTCTGTTTGATTCAGGTGTTGTATATTCATGTATTTTAGATTTAACATCGTTCATATTTGCAGTAGCATCTGCAAGCTCCTTTTCCTTAGACTGTATAGTACTTTCATTTCCTTTTTCATTACGTAATATTGCTATTTCTTCATTTAACTTTTCTACTTTGGTCTTAGCTATAAAGTATTCATTACTTAAATTTAATACGTCATGTAAAAATTCTTTATCTCTAGCCATTGACCCATTAATATTAAAAGAATTTAATTTTAATTCTTCAATTATATGTTTTACAGATTTAATATCTTGTAAAAATGCTTCATATGCTATTTCATTTAAACTTTTATCTCCTATATTAACTGGCGTAGTTCCATCTGTATGAGTAAAAGATAATGGAGCTTTTCCTCCTTTTTTTCCTAAATATAATTCTTTAGCCGCTTTCTCTATCTTTTCTATATTGCCTTTAGATATCATATATAATGTAAGCAAATTCATTTCCCTATGATTCTTTATGCTAGGGTCTTTTGACAACTTTCTAATTGCCATACCAACTGAACTACCACCTAAACCACCTATAAAACCTAGTATAAAGTGTGATGACATGTTTCCTAATGTAAATGTATTTCTTACATAATTTCTAAGCATACTGTCACGATAATCATAATCCAATAAAAATTTTCTCTTACTTTCTTCTACATCTGCTATTTGACTATATAATATTTCTTCTTGATTTACATAATCATGAACAGCATACATTAAATTATCAAGCGGAAGTTGCATAACTTCTTCTAATCCTTCTCCAGTTGATTGCCTTAATGTCGCCTCCACTGAACCCATTGCATTATACATGGCATATTTTGAAAATGTTTGCTTGTAAAAATTTTTCATATATAATTTTTGCCATATCTTCTTATCCTTCAAAGATGCCTCATACATTCGTTGTATTGTAATTCCCGTTCTCTTTTCCGCCATTTCTTTTGCATATTGTGTAATTCCTTTATACACGCCAGATCTTACTCCAAATTGTTCAAAAGGACTTAATCCAATCATTCTACCAAATCTTTCAACAGCTAAAGCTGTTATCACACTACCAGCATACATAGCAAGTCTTTGATCAACAGGAACATTACTTTCTTTTGCTACTTGATTAAATGAATCGCCAGCACTCAAACCAGCATATAAATATCCAGCCGCAGGAGTTAAAAATGCTGATAACGCTATCATAACTGCAACTTGACCAATCACATTTCCAGCACTAAACATAAACCCCTCACTACCAAATGAACTATCAAGCTGTCCTCTGTAACTATTATGGAACATAAACATTCCTGATAAATTTTGTAAAAGATAAGAAGGTCTTTTATCATCGACACTTTCAATATAATATTCATTAGGGTTCAAATCAATAAATTCATCAACTCCTAACAGTATAGCATTTTCTATTTGCTCCATAGCTGAACCAACTATAGAAGGTACTTGAGCAATAACATTAAATAAACCTTTAGAAAATGCCCCAAATCCTGTTCTTGACATTGGAGTTGGTCCATATATAGGTCTTAAACGACCTTGTATTTGAGAATTATTTAAATCCACCCATTCCCAATGTGGCATACCATTTTCATCATACGTTAATGATTTCCATAACAAAAGCGTTTCACCATTAACTGTTACAATTTCACCAGCACCATCTGCCGAATAATTCACTAAATCTTTACCATATTTTTTTATCAATTCTTTATTCCACTTAGTATCCCTTAACTCTGCTAATTCTTCATCAGTCATATATCTCATGCCAAACAACATACCAGGTGTATCAGTCATATATATGTCAGTAGAAACATAATCTCCATAATTAAATTTATGTCCAGTAGCACTAGCAATTTTTCTTGCTGTTGGGGTTTCTTGAACATTATTAGAATGACTATTATGATAATTAAAAAATCCTGCCATATTCCAAGCAGAACTTGCCTTTTGCTGAATTTCTCCTACTTTACCTTCATCAATATCATATCTTTTTAATGTTGCAGGATCAACATCATATATATTCTTTATTTTATCGCCAGAATTTTGAATATTCATAAATAGTGCCGTTATATGATCATCTGAATAACCATTTTTTTCTAGGTAGTCATATCCTGCAACAATATCTATAGGACCTTCTTGATAAAACGGATTATCAGACATAACAATTTTATTATTGTTGTTATTGTTATTATTATTGTTATTATTGTTGTTATTATTTCTCATATGCTAATTAAATTTATATTTAACATTTAAAAATATAAAACATGAACCAATTGTAATCAAATTTTATCTTACTATACTTTTTAGAAATGAACGATAATTATCAGTAGCATCTTGTTTTGCTTGGGGTTCTTCAATATACTCCCATATTGCACTATCTAATATTTTTGTAGGTACATTCACTTCCATTTGAAGATAAGGGACCATTACTTCATTACCATATTCATTAATAATTTTGTCATATAATACTTCCATATCTTTCCATACTTCTTTTCCTTCATTATCATAATCTAAATATTGAAATCCGTCACCACTTCTCCTAAAATATGGATTATCTACTCCATAATTTCTACTTGTTATATTAGTCAAATCTTCTACTGAAAATTCTACAACAGTAGGCATAAATGCTTGTTGTTTTAAACTATATTCTGACTTTATCTCATAAACATCTTTTACACTAAAACTATATTTATTATCTCCTACTTTGTTAAAATTAACAAATGGCATTGCGTTTTTTAATGCATCCATATCATCTTTATATACACCTGATGTTAATGCAGTACTTACAGGATCATAAATTTTTGCTTTAAAACTATCAAAACTATCATATTTCGCTACAGTTTCATTCTTTTTATGTGCTTCCAGATAATTCTCATATGCTGTTTCCAAAAAATTATCAAATTGTTCACTATTAAATATTATTGGGCTACTACCGTATGCCATATAAGCATTATTAAAAGCAACTGCTATACTATGTAAATCTTGGGAATTATATCCTGCTACTATCTCAGGATTTTGCATCTCAAATCTTCCTGTATTTTGATTAAATGTAGCAATAGGCATGGTCATCGCTTTACTGCCAACTGAGCCAACAATACCTTTACTATGTGACATAATACTCATAGGAATAGCAAGATTATTTTTTGTATATACATAACCACCTTGTTGAGCAGGAATACTATAAGGTCTTTCTCTTGATATATTATAATCCGATAAATTACCAACTTCCATTACTTTTCCATTATATGTTGTTTGTCCATATTTGCCCATTGCCCTTGACATATTATAGTTATTCCAATTAGGATTATTATAGTCAGCAGTTGATTGCAAAGGATTAACATATCTAATATCTGATCTTTGTCCATATCCAGCCATATGTGTTTGTCTCAAATCTCTTTCCGATTGATAATAACTTTGTGCAATACGTGCAACTTCCATCGAATTATTATCTTCTGCTATATACTTTAATTTCTGGTTTAAATTATATGCATTAACATTAAGTTCTTGATCTTTATCATATAACATCTTCTGATATTCTTCATCTGATATATTATCTGGTCTCTTTTTAACCAAATCAATATATTCAGCATATTTTTTTTCATACTCTAATACTTCTTTATATATTCCTATTTCTATTTCCTTAGCTTTTTTATCTCTGCCATAAACTAAATTTCTTGGTTCAATATCAAATTTTAAATCATTAATATTTTGTAGTATTTTTTCATAAGAAGAATTTGTAAGTTCCCATAGTGCATCTTCTGGAATACCTGACATAAATCCACTTTTAAATGCATCTATTTGTGCTCTATTATTTCTATATGAAATTTGCGAAAGAAACAATTCATAATCATTTTGATATGGTGTAAATCCACCAAATTTATTAATTTCAATAGGAGTTGTACTCTTGTTAAAATTATCTTTTATAGAATTTAGTGAATTTGTTACCCATTCACTAAATGCTCCTGTTTTTGACGTATATGGATTTTCTACTGGATTAAATTCCACTGAACCATCTTTACCAGTACTAAGCATTGGTATATTATATAATTCATTATATCTTTCTTGTACAGTCATTCCACCATCATTAATATTAAGCATCCATTTGCCATCTTTATCTTTTCTTAAAAATAATCTATTACCTGCTGTATGTTCTATTAATGCTTGTTTTCTTTGACTTTCATATAAACTACCATGATCAGCTACATTTGATATTTGATCATGTAACATAGTCTTCTTAAATTGTAAATTTGTTAATTCCTCCATAATTTGTACCCCTTCTTCACTTGTCATATAATTTTTAGCATTTGCACCATGAGAAGTAATCCCATC
The DNA here is from genome assembly GCA_964428185.1 of uncultured Bacteroidales bacterium. GTDB lineage: Bacteria > Bacteroidota > Bacteroidia > Bacteroidales > DTU049 > CAYMAZ01. The sequence goes on along the minus strand of CAYRXH010000005.1, from coordinate 8,492 downwards.
ATAAGCCTTTTGAAGTAAATTTTGTTCATAAATTTCCAGAGTTCTTAATGATTGAGCAAGTATATGTGTATTACCATATGTACCTGCTATTTTTATGGATTCATTATCTTTACTAGAACTTTTAGAAGTACTTGCATAAGATGCTTTATTTTGATTGCCTTGTCCATACACTCCAAGTCCACCATAAAGATCAAACTCTGGTGCAGATGCAGGAGCAAAACCTGCATAATATTGCTGTCCATATTTTAATGCCATAATATTATATTATTTTTTTAATAATTTATATTTTCTTTTGTTTCTTTTGTTAACTCAGGCTGTAATATATTATAGTTAGATGGACTATTTACAACATTTTGAAATAAAGAAAAATATTTTGATATTTCTTCTGCTTCTATTCCCATTTCTAACATCTTTAATGCCACTTCTGCTGCATTATTTTGATTTTCAATAGCAACCTTATTTTTAATTGTATCTCCTAATATCGTAGAATAATTACTTAATAATTTAGCATTTGCTTCTGACAATCCCAAAGCTGCTTGTGTTAATTTCTGATCATTATATAGATTAATCTGATTTATCATTTGTGCATTCTGAGATTCTATTCCTGCTTGCAATTGTGCTTCTTGTGCTTGTCGTTGCAATTCTCTATTTGCTATTTGTGTAGATTCTGTTGCTCTAGTTTCCATAGCATTAGCCATCATTCCAGGAACTAATTCTGTTTTACCTGTCTCTCTTAATACCTGTCTTCCAGCTGCTAACCCACTTGATACCATTCTATCTAATTCTTGTTGTTCCATTACTCTGCTTGATGGTATCGTCTGCATAGAAGATAATGTTGGTTCTACAACATCAGGACGACCACCTAACATATTTTGTATTAATGAATTTGTATTAATTGCAGTATCTAAAATAGATTTATATCCTCCCCATCTTTTTGCTTTTTCTGCTAACTCCTTATCTCTTTGAAATATTTCTCTTAACACTTTTATATTCTCATTAACTTCTTCATTAGCATTTGAAGTTGTTAATGTAGTTGCAACAGTAGAAGCAGAATCTGTAGTAGTAACATCAGAAGTATTAGAAACAGGTGTAGTTAATGTAGTAGATGCAGTTGGTGCAGATGTACTAGATGTAGTAAAAGTAGGAGGAAAATCACTTTTTAACTCAGTAAACATTCTATTAATCTCTTTATCTCTAGCACTTACTGCATCACTTTCTTTCATTAAAGATGTCTTATTATCTTCTAATTTTATATTCCCTACACCTTTTATGTTTACACCTTTTGGGTCTTCAAATATATATTCTCCTTTTCCAATCTTATAATCTTCACCTACCCTTTGTTTCCATAAATCAGAATCTTTATATTTTGTAACAAAATTCCATGCTTGTCCTTCACTAGGAAACTCCATTCGTTCATTATTAATCCTGGACTTTTCTATTGCTTCTTCCTTAGATAATCGAACAAGTTTATTATTTTCATCTGTCCATATTGTAGGAGTTACATAATATTTACCATCTTCTTCAAAATAAATAAGATCAAGATCACTAGTCGTACCATCTGTATTCTGAATTGGTTCATAATTCAATCCTTCAGAACCAATCCTTTTTATCCAAGATAAATTTATATTTTTATTAATATAGTCATTAAGTTGTTTATTTGACCATCTATAATCATTTGTCTGCACTGGCAAAACACCAGAATCTTCTTGTATCTCTATTTTAGGTTGATATTCCTCCAATCCTCTATATACTGATTCATATTTTTGAACAATATTATATGCAGGATTAGTTTCAGTAAACAAATCTTTCTCATAATCATTAAAATAACTTGCATCTACCCAAATTTCATTTGCATCAATATCACCTAAAGGATCGCCTGATTCTTCTATTGTTGAAGCATATTTAGAAATATCATCAACACCTTCATAATCTTTCATCATTTTTCGTAACCTATCATAATCAGATCTAGGCATGGAAATATATGTTTTTCCATCAACCACTTTTGTTTTAAATGTTTTATCTTTTTTTTTCTTTTCCATAATATTATGTATTTAATATGTTATCAAATAAATATGTTCTGTCAACCAATGAATTTCCTAAAGATTCATTATTCGACCTTTCAATTATTTCTTCTGATACATTAGATTTCCCTATTTGTTTATTATTTTTTAATTTAAGATTTGATATTGCTAATGACAACCATTCAGATACATTTTGTAATTCTGGCTTTTCATTTTGATTACCAAGTCCTGATATTGTATATATTCCTTTTTGTACTCCCATATTCATTAATGTTGGATTACCTGTCATAATTCCTGCACCAATTAATGCCGCTGTATGAATACTTCCTGATATAACATCTTCAAATGGTGCTTTTCTCTTTTCAAACGAAGCCCTCCATCTTTGTCTTGTTACATCACTATAATTACGTGCAGTAGAATTATAAGCATTATTAGGATTGTAACCTCTTATTGATTTTTGAAATATAGTATTATGTCCTAATGGGGCTATTTTATCTGCTAATGTTTTTCCACCTATTGGAAGTAACGTTTTTGATGTTACACGAAGAATACTTTTACCAACTGACATATTATGATTCTGATTGAGTAAATTCTGTTATTATATTTTTTATTATTTTTCTTAATAATCCCCTGTATCTTAATGTTATCTTCATCCATGTTCCTCTTAATTGACTATCTTCTATAAATTCATTTGTAGATGGCTCTGTTTGACACTGAACAGGCATATAATATTTATTTTCCAACCATTCAGGGTCTGACCAAAATTCAACTCCACCACTATCAAAAGGTTCTTTTATCCCTATATGATTTTCTGTTTGAAACACTATTGACGAGAATGGAATATTATTAGTCATAATATGAATATTATCAAATGCTTTTTCAAAAATAATCATATTTTCACTTTCTGAATATCCATTAACAATAATTGATATTATAGATTCAGAAAGCTCATTATATATCAATAAATCAGATGTATCTAAATTATGAAGATATGCTCTAGAGCGTGAACCAAATGGCTTAAATGAATAAAAATCTTTATCTATACTTGCATATAAATGTGTTCCATAACTATATTCCCCAACAAATATACCTAATCTCTCATTATATACTAATGTTCTATATTCATTTGACAATGTAGTATTAACACAAACTGATATAATTTGTTGCCTAAGATTTTTACAAATATCTATAGCAGGAACAGATTCTCCATTAACATAAATCAATAAACATGCATTCTCACATACCTGTCTTGCTATCTTTAATGGTCTTGATAAATATTCTGGACATACAGTTTCATCACAAACTAATACAAACTGATTAGTATAATATGCTCCCGCTTCATATTGAACTACATTTATATCATCTACACTAACAAGTTGTGGATAATCTCTTGGATCATTACTCATTCCACTTGCAAAAAATGATTGTATGCAAATGTAATATTCCCCATTGATTAAATATAACTTACCCATTGCAAAATAATCGTTAGGTAATATCTGTGTTATATTTACAACACCTGTATTTTGATAAAGTCCTAACGAATTCAATGTCCAATTTGAAGCAAGAGAATATGTTATATCATATCTATATACAGGTCTTAAAAATGTAAAGACTACTTCATCATATCCTCTATCATATCCAGATACTATTCCATTAAATAATGCAGGCATATCTACAAAATTAGAAACTATATCGCTTCTTTTATCTGTATATACTTCTGCAATATCATACAACCACTTTTCAATCAATTTTGATGTACTAATACTTACACATTGCATGCTTGGATATCCATTTGAATCTGCCGCAGATTGAGTTCCCCATATCAACCTTTTATTCAAATCTACTCCATATATTGCATTATCTGTTGCTATTACTGAAAATTGATGTTGAGTACCAAACTGTCCTAATTGTCTTACATAAGGACTTAAATAATCACTTCTTCCTAATACAATATCTCCAACACTTGTAGGTGATGTTACTTCTTCCCTTCCATATTTATGCAAATTAACACTATTTTCTTGAACAGATACAAGTTGTTTTAAAAATATTTTTAAAGAATTTATTGGTCCATCTGATAATTCATAATCTTGATAACTCAATATATCAAATAATCTATAACCATCTATAAATGAATAAGGAACATGTTTTCCTGAATATCTTATTCTTGTAGGATGTATATTTACTTCAAAAGGTGCAAATTCATCATAATAGGCATATGTTTTAACACCTAATACTTCTGAATGTCCACGATTAATAAACATTGCTTCATCTCCTAAACCATCCAAAGGAAGATATGCCCATCCTAACGACGCATAATGAGGATAATAGTCTCTATCTGTGTTAGTAAATCTCATAGCAGTATTAATCTCATTTTCTGTTACAATACCGATTATAACACCATGTCTATAATATCCTTTTTCATGAATTTCTAATGAGTTGCCATCTACTTCAGAATAAACAGGAGTATCTGCACATTCAGATAGTGCATCCGAATAACATAATCCTAATATATTTCCAGTATCTCCCTTAAATTTAGACGCATCCCATGTCATCTGTTTTACAAATGTTCTTTGCAAAAAACAGTCACCATAAAATCTCACATAATTATGTGATGACATTGAAAACGGATTAGAATCAGAAGGATTAAATAATATTTCTTCTGCTTGTCCAATTTGAAAATATATATATGATTGAGGTGATTGATACCATGATAATAAATTAAAATTATCTTCATGTATATCATATATATTAACTATTGTCAAATCTAAATTATTATCTGAATTATAAAAATCAATTCCTATATTAAAATCAAATTTTAAACCTATATATTTTTTTGTATATAAATTCCTGTTACAATTTGTAATATTTCCATCATTACTAACAATCTTTCCAAAAACATTTGACGAATCTGTTTCTACATCATATGCTGCATTTATCATGTTGTATGGTGGTGATTGACTTGCTAATGTTGTTGCTCCATCTCCTACAGAAAATGTTGCTTTAGATTTTAACCACACATTATTTGGAAACACATTAGGACATTTCATATTAAACAATGCAAATCTAGGATACATTGCATGAGAAGGTTCATAATGACGATTCCACTTTATCGTTCCTGATTGCATCTTCCAATCAATTGTATTACCATTTTGACCATTATTAAAAACTTCACCCATTGTTTTAGCCACAACTTTTATGTGCTTATAATTACTCACATCTTCATTTGATTGATTAAATATAAAATCAGGAGAATAAACACCATATAATTCAGGTTCAGGAAATGACCTTGCTGCATAATAACCCCAATACTTATTTACACCATTATTATTTTCTTTATATGACATCAATGGTAATAAATGCATAAACAAAGGCATAATCCCCCTTCCTTCCACACTTTCTTCATTAAATTCATCACCTTGCTTAAACAATCCCCAAAACGAATGATAATCAGGATTATTCCAATATTTTCTATTTCTTAATTTTGTATAACCTATCTCATCATCTGGATATTTATCTTCCTGAGAAAATGTATCTGCATAGGGATGTGAGCCTTCCAATATTTGTCTCAAGTAGGGTGTTCCATATTCATTATTCATTTCACATCCATTACTTCCCATAATAGACAATCCTTGAAACTTCATCCATTTTTTTCTTTTTGTCCTAGCAAAGAATATTCCTTTAACATTATTTGCAAACCATTCTCTATCTGTTGCATTAAGTATGTTTAATTCATTAATAAATGATGTCATATTAAACCTTAATCCAATAATAGAAAGCAAACCTTCACCACCAACATTAATATATGTAGGATGGGTATTATGAAATGGAAATCTTACAATTCCTAAATTATTTTCTACATTATTTGATGAAGCAAAATCTACACCTGTAATTGGAAATACATTAGACCTTGAACCGTCTGCAAATACAAAACCTACTGTTATTAAATATGATTCACCTCTAAAATATCCCACCTTATCAAATGTCATATAATAATTCTTATATTGCATTTGAGAATTAAGATTTATATCAATAGTATTATCATAAGGATTTGAACTGCCTTCTTTAATATTTACTGTATAAATACTAGGTCTTATATACAACGCAAGCCTTGCCAATAATTTAGAATTTCTGTTTGGGGATTTCCAATTAGCACCAAAATATGTATTATCAACTTGTACATGTGTCTTGCATGTTCTCTCAAGAGGATATTCTTTATTTATTTCTGCTTCTGTAAAAGGTATTATTGTTTCATTCCCTGTAATCTCTATATCAATACTATTTCCTGTAATAGAATAATATTTATCTATTAACCCAGCTTCCTTATACACAACATTACTATTATCAGAATAATATCTAACATATGCTACCTCTATATAAGTATATGTTTCATCTAAATTAGATATATTAATAGAAACTTTTTTATTACTATTATCTAATGATGAACCTCCTTGTACATTTTTATTCTGTTTGTTATCACCATCATAAATTTGACATGCTCCACATTCTCCAACAAATGATGTTCTATTAAAATCAACTGTTAAATACCGAAAATAAAAATAATAATTTCCATACTTTAACATTCCACCTGGTTCAATATTATTCAAGGTGGACATAACTATCTGACCCGTAATCGGCATTTGATTCAATATAGAATAAAAATCTTCATAAGTATAAACCCTTCCATTCTCTGAACCATTTCTTTTAATTCCTGAATTAACTACCCTATTGGGATTTTCATAATCACAAATATAAACATCAACACTTGTATCATAACTTTCTTTACACAATACTTCACACATCCTTTCAAGACTATAATTAAATTTATTAGTCCTAAATTCATTAGAAGGAGTATTTGTAACATAATTTCTAAAAGGTCTATATATTCTTTCCCATTCATTTGTTACAGGATTTGAAGATGGAAACATTCCAATCTCAGATTCCCCATTTAATGGATTATGACTCACCAAATATAATATTCCCCTATAAGATGACGCACCAATACATATAAAATTTTCTGTCAAAGAAAATTCTTCTCCTTCTGGATGGTGTGCATCAATAGTTCTAGTATTAGATGATAATGTAGATATTATTAATCCTTGTCCCTCTTTATTTAATATTCTATAATTTAAAGTAGGAAAATCCCAACTATCAGATTTTCTTAGCATATAATCTAAATCTGATGATATTCCATTAACAAACGAATTAATTTGTGCTCTTTTCATCACTTGCCTGCTATATTATATATTTTAAATAATGGAGTACTTGCCAATTGTGGAACAATATTTCCTCTTATTGCTTGTATAGTATCAAACTTACTTTGGTCCCAATGTCTAAATGATGATTTTGAAGCAAGTAATTCATTTTCCAACGTCATTTTAATGTCCATCCACATATTAGGATGAATTTTACCATTAAGATAATCTTCATAATACATCTTATGCACTATAAATGCTTCCACTGCTTGTGCATGATTTTTATCAACTAATAACTCACCATCATCTGAAACAGGTATTCCAATATAATTAATATAAATTTGAGTTGCTTTTGATTCAGGCAATACTATATAAATACCTTTTTTTAAATATGGTACTCTTGACGCTCCATTATGAACATCTAATATTCTATATGTTAAACAAGGCAAATAAAATCTACCATCTGATTCTGCAGTTAATAAAACATCATCATATCTTATCATAGAATCAAAATCTTCTATATATTCTGTGATACATTCAGCAGACCATTCAATAACGTCTGCTTCATGAATATGTTTACCCTTATGAACACGTGCAAGTCTATTCATAATGGTTTTATGAGTTATATAAAAAGGATTCATGTACATAATTTACAAATTTATATATTTTTTGTTTTGATATGCTTTTCTTATTCTGATTTGCATTTCTACACTTGGTTTAATATTATGCTTTACACCACTTACTCTTGGTAATCCATTATATATTATTACAGGAACATAAAGCATATTATTAAATACTGTCGCTGTTTTTTTTGAAGTTAATCTTTTGTCAATTACTATTTTATATTTCTCAAAATCTACTGTTGCTCCTAATGATATACTTTCAGTAATTTTATCCATTAATAATTTCATTACCTTATTAAAACGTATTTTAGCTGCTTTCTTAGAGAGTTTATACCTCTTGTAATAACAAAACCCCATTAACATTTTTTGTGCTTTATATTGACTTTGTAATGATAAATAATTGACATATTTATAGCTATATTCTTTCCCATTATTTGTAAATGTTTTTGTTTCCATAATTCTATATTTTTATCACTATATAATATTTGTTTAATTACATCACATCTATTCTGGTAACATATCATTTAATTCTGGAATAATCAAAGATTCTTCTATGCCAAAAAAACTCAAAGCAGCTTCCCTTGTATAGAACACACGCCAACCATCATATACATCTGTCCCTTCTGCCTTGTCCATGTGCTCCAATACGTTAATTG